>NZ_JAAGPS010000107.1:0-26513 GCF_017105025.1 Paraburkholderia sp. Ac-20336
TGGTCGTGCTGGCCGAACTCGATCTCGACGCGGCGCAGCGCACGGCCGCGCGGATCGACGCCGAGGTTGGCAGCGGCGCCGGTGCACGCGTGCTCGCGGTGCAGACCGACGTGACGCAGGCGGCCTCGGTGCAGCATGCGGTGAGCGTTGGCGAACGCGCTTTCGGCGCGCTCGACGTGCTCGTCAACAACGCGGGCATCAACGTGTTCTGCGATCCGCTGACGATGACCGACGCCGACTGGCGGCGCTGCTTCGCGGTCGATCTCGACGGCGTCTGGAACGGCTGCCGCGCGGTGCTGCCGGGCATGGTCGAGCGCGGCGCGGGCAGCATCGTAAATATCGCCTCGACGCACGCGTTCAAGATCATTCCGGGCTGCTTTCCGTACCCGGTCGCGAAGCACGGCGTGATCGGCCTTACGCGCGCGCTCGGCATCGAGTACGCACCGCGCAACGTGCGCGTGAACGCGATCGCGCCCGGCTACATCGAGACGCAATTGACGCACGACTGGTGGAACGGGCAGCCCGATCCGGCGGCGGCGAAACAGGCGACGCTCGACCTGCAGCCGATGAAGCGCATCGGCCGCCCGGAAGAAGTGGCGATGACCGCGGTGTTCCTCGCCTCGGACGAGGCACCGTTCATCAACGCGAGCTGCATCACCGTCGATGGCGGGCGCTCCGCGCTGTATCACGACTGAAACCGTCTCGCCGCAACGGGACGGACCGAACCCGGACGACGCGCTGGCCGCGTGTGTCAGACCGGTACAAGAAGACGCGGCCGATTACCTTCTCGTTATCAATTAGTCAGGAGACACGCATCATGAAACGTAGAATTTTCCTCACGCTGGCAGCGGCGGCGGGTGTGCTCTTCAACGCACCGGTCGTGCAGGCCGCTGATCAGGTCAAGATCGGCTTCCTCGTGAAGCAGCCCGAAGAGCCCTGGTTCCAGGACGAATGGAAGTTCGCCGAGATCGCCGCCAAGGAGAAGGGCTTCACGCTCGTGAAGATCGGCGCGCCGTCGGGCGAGAAGGTGATGAGCGCGATCGACAACCTCGCCGCGCAGAAGGCGCAGGGCTTCGTGATCTGCACGCCCGACGTCAAGCTCGGGCCGGGCATCGTCGCGAAGGCGAAGGCCGACGGCCTGAAGATGATGACGGTCGACGACCGTCTCGTCGACGGCGCGGGCAAGCCGATCGAGTCGGTGCCGCATATGGGCATCTCGGCGTACAACATCGGCAAGCAGGTCGGCGACGGCATCGCCGCCGAAATCAAGAAGCGCGGCTGGGACATGAAGGACGTCGGCGCGATCGACGTGACCTACGAGCAGCTGCCGACCGCACATGACCGCACCACCGGCGCGACCGACGCGCTGGTCGCCGCGGGCTTCCCGAAAGCGAACGTGATCGCCGCGCCGCAGGCGAAGACCGACACCGAAAACGCCTTCAACGCCGCCAACATCGCGCTCACGAAAAACCCGCAGTTCAAGCACTGGGTCGCTTATGCGCTGAACGACGAAGGCGTGCTGGGCGCGGTGCGCGCCGCGGAAGGCCGCGGCTTCAAGGCCGACAACATGATCGGCATCGGCATCGGCGGCTCGGACTCGGCGTTGAACGAGTTCAAGAAGCCGCAGCCGACGGGCTTCTACGGCACGGTCATCATCAGCCCGAAGCGCCACGGCGAAGAAACCTCGACGCTGATGTACGACTGGATCACGCAGGGCAAGGAACCGCCGAAGCTCACGCTGACGACCGGCATGCTGGCGACGCGCGACAACGTCGGCGAAGTGCGCGAGAAGATGGGCCTCGCGGCGAAGTAAGCGTGGTGCTTGCGGTGAGATGAAGTACGCCGCCGGCGCGCCGCTTTTCCTGCCATCGGGCAGGGCGGCGTGCCGGCGGCAGGACATAGGAGGCGAAGTGTCAGCGACGCTACGTTTTGACAATATCGGCAAGGTTTTTCCAGGCGTGCGCGCGCTCGACGGTGTGTCCTTCGACGTTCACGCGGGCCAGGTTCATGGCCTGATGGGCGAAAACGGCGCGGGCAAATCGACGCTGCTGAAGATACTCGGTGGCGAGTACCAGCCCGATTCGGGCCGCGTGATGATCGACGGCAACGAGGTGCGCTTCGCGAGCGCGGCGGCCTCGATCGGCGCCGGCATCGCGGTGATTCACCAGGAACTGCAATACGTCCCCGACCTCACGGTCGCGGAAAATCTGCTGCTCGGCGCGCTGCCGAACTCGCTCGGCTGGGTCAACAAGCGCGAGGCGAAGCGCTTCGTGCGCGAACGCCTCGAAGCGATGGGCGTCGCACTCGACCCGAATGCGAAGCTGCGCAAGCTGTCGATCGCGCAGCGGCAGATGGTCGAAATCTGCAAGGCGCTGCTGCGCAACGCGCGCGTGATCGCGCTCGACGAGCCGACCAGCTCGCTCTCGCATCGCGAGACCGAAGTGCTGTTCAAGCTTGTGCGCGATCTGCGCGCCGACAACCGCGCGATGATCTACATCTCGCACCGCATGGACGAGATCTACGAGCTGTGCGACGCCTGCACGATCTTCCGCGACGGCCGCAAGGTCGCCTCGCATCCGACGCTCGAAGGCGTGTCGCGCGACACGATCGTGAGCGAGATGGTCGGGCGGGAAATTTCGGATATCTACAGCTATTCGGCGCGGCCGCTCGGCGAGGTGCGCTTCGCGGCGAAGGCGATCGAAGGCCATCCGCTCGCGCAGCCGGCCAGCTTCGAGGTGCGGCGCGGCGAGATCGTCGGCTTCTTCGGACTCGTGGGCGCGGGCCGCAGCGAACTCATGCACCTCGTGTACGGCGCCGAGCACAGGAAGGGCGGCGAACTGCTGCTCGACGGCAAGCCGATCAAGGTGCGCAGCGCAGGCGAAGCGATCCGGCACGGCATCGTGCTGTGTCCGGAAGACCGCAAGGAAGAGGGCATCGTCGCGATGGCGACGGTCGCGGAGAACATCAACATCAGTTGCCGCCGCCACTATCTGCGCGCGGGCATGTTTCTCGACCGCAAGAAGGAAGCGGAAACCGTGGACCGTTTCATCAAGCTGCTCAAGATCAAGACGCCGAGCCGCCGCCAGAAGATCCGTTTCCTGTCGGGCGGCAACCAGCAGAAGGCGATTCTGTCGCGCTGGCTCGCCGAACCCGATCTGAAGGTCGTGATTCTCGACGAACCGACGCGCGGCATCGACGTCGGCGCGAAGCACGAAATCTACAACGTGATCTATCAGCTCGCGGAGCGCGGCTGCGCGATCGTGATGATTTCGTCGGAATTGCCGGAAGTGCTCGGCGTCTCGGACCGGATCGTCGTGATGCGCCAGGGCCGCATTTCCGGCGAGCTTGCGCGCAAGGATGCGACCGAGCAGTCGGTGCTGAGCCTCGCGCTGCCGCAAAGCTCGACCGCGCTGCCTGATGACATAAACGCGAACGCGAGCACGAACGCAAACGCAAGCGCCGCCAACCAGGGCGGGTCGCGCGCGGCCTGAACCTTATCTGGACGCAAGTCCACAACCCGTGAGGAACGGGAGGAGTATCGAACATGCAAGCCAGAGAAAACCTCGCGCAGCAGGCCGCCAAGAGCGCGGCCGATGCGCTGATTCCACAGCCCGGCGACAAGGCGAAGTGGTGGCAGCAGATCACCGAGTACAGCCTGATCGTGATCTTCGTCGTGATGTTCATCACGATGTCGCTGACCGTCGATCACTTCTTCTCGATCGAGAACATGCTCGGCCTCGCGCTGTCGATCTCGCAGATCGGCATGGTCGCCTGCACGATGATGTTCTGTCTCGCGTCGCGCGACTTCGACCTGTCGGTCGGCTCGACCGTCGCGTTCGCCGGCGTGTTGTGCGCGATGGTGCTCAACGCGACCAACAGCACGTTTATCGCGATCGTCGCGGCGGTCGCGGCCGGCGCGGTGATCGGCTTCGTCAACGGCGCGGTGATCGCCTATCTGCGCATCAACGCGCTGATCACGACGCTCGCGACGATGGAAATCGTGCGCGGCCTCGGCTTCATCGTCTCGCATGGCCAGGCGGTCGGGGTGTCGTCGGATACGTTCATCGCGTTGGGCGGTTTGACGTTCTTCGGCGTGTCGCTGCCGATCTGGGTCACGCTGCTCTGCTTCATCGTGTTCGGCGTGATGCTGAACCAGACCGTGTACGGCCGCAACACGCTCGCGATCGGCGGCAATCCGGAAGCGTCGCGGCTCGCCGGTATCAACGTCGAGCGCACGCGCGTCTACATCTTCCTGATCCAGGGCGCGGTGACCGCGCTGGCCGGCGTGATCCTCGCGTCGCGCATCACCTCGGGGCAGCCGAACGCGGCCGAAGGCTTCGAGCTGAACGTGATCTCGGCGTGCGTGCTCGGCGGCGTGTCGCTGCTCGGCGGCCGCGCGACGATCTCCGGTGTCGTGATCGGCGTGCTCATCATGGGCACGGTCGAGAACGTGATGAACCTGCTCAATATCGACGCGTTCTATCAGTACCTCGTGCGCGGCGCGATCCTGCTCGCGGCCGTGCTGCTCGACCAGTTGAAGAATCGCGGCGCGCGCGACTGATTCGCTTTCACCTCATCTCACGCTCATAAAGGAACCGAACGATGTCGTCTCCGGCCAATGCAAACGCGAGCCTCGCGGATACCGCCTACGCGCGCTATCCGAGTCTCGCCGATCGCACGGTATTGATTACGGGCGGCGCGACCGGCATTGGCGCATCGTTCGTCGAGCACTTCGCGGCGCAGGGCGCGCGCGTCGCATTCTTCGATATCGATGCGGGCGCGGGCGAAGCGCTTGCCGATCGGCTCGGCGATTCGCAGCACAAGCCGCTGTTTCTCGCCTGCGACCTGACCGATGTCGACGCGCTGCAAAAAGCGATCGCCGACGTGAAGGCCGTTTTGGGCCCGATCCAGGTGCTCGTCAACAACGCGGCGAACGACCGGCGTCACCAGATCGGCGAGGTGACGCGCGAGTCGTTCGACGCGGGCATCGCCGTGAATATCCGCCATCAGTTCTTCGCGGCGCAGGCCGTGATGGAGGACATGAAGGCCGCGCGGAGCGGCTCGATCATCAACCTCGGCTCGATCAGCTGGATGCTGAAGAACGGCGGCTATCCGGTGTACGTGATGTCGAAGTCGGCGGTGCAGGGTTTGACGCGCGGCCTCGCGCGCGACCTCGGCCACTTCAATATCCGCGTCAATACGCTGGTGCCGGGCTGGGTGATGACGGACCGGCAGAAGCGCCTCTGGCTCGACGACGAGGGCCGCCGGCAGATCAAGGAAGGCCAGTGCCTCGACGCCGAGCTGATGCCGGCCGACCTCGCGCGCATGGCGCTGTTTCTCGCCGCCGACGACAGCCGCATGATGACCGCGCAGGACGTCGTCGTCGATGGAGGCTGGGCATGAGCGCCGCACCGGATGTGCAACGCGCCACGCTGCTGCTCGACGCGAAGTGCGAGCTGGGCGAAGGCGCCACCTGGTGCGCGCAAAGCGGCCGCCTCTACTGGACCGACATCGAAGGCGCGCAACTGTGGCGCTACGATCCGGCCACCGGCCGCAGCGAGTCGTTCGGGATGCCCGAGCGACTCGCGACGTTCGCGCTGTGCGCGAATCCGCGCTACGTGCTGGTCGGTCTCGCGTCGCATCTCGCGTTTTTCGATCTGGAAAGCGGCACGACGCAGCGTATCGTCGATGTCGAAGCGGACCTGAACACGCGCCTGAACGATGGCCGCTGCGACCGGCAAGGACGCTTCGTGTTCGGCACCAAGGACGAGAGCGGCACGCTGCAGCGAGTGGCCGGCTTTTACCGGCTCAATCGCGATCTGTCGCTCGAACGCCTGCCGTTGCCCGCGCCGGCGATCTCGAACAGCATCGCGTTCAGCCCCGACGGCGCGACGATGTATTACTGCGATTCGCCGACGCGTGAGATTCGCGCGTGCGACTATCTCGCGGACGGCAGCATCGCCAACGATCGCGTGTTCACGCGCCTGACCGACGCGCACGGCTTGCCCGACGGTTCGAGCGTGGATAGCGAGGGCGGCTTGTGGAACGCGCAGTGGGGCGGCGCGCGCGTGGTGCGCTATGGTCCCGACGGCGTGGAAACCGAGCGCGTCGAGGTGCCGGCCACGCAGCCCACCTGCGTCGCGCTCGGCGGTTCGGCGTTGGGTCAGGCAGGCGGTCAGGCCGCGCTCGACACGCTGTACATCACGAGTGCGTATGCCGAGCTCGATGCGGCGGCGCGCGCGGCCGATGCGTTCGCGGGCGGCGTATTCGTCGCGACGCTGGCGCGGCTCGGCGTGCCCGAGCCACTGTTTCAGGGTTCGCCGGCATAGCGTGCAACGATGCGGTGCCGGCCGCGCGCCGGGGCCGTGCCCGTGAAGGCGGAGTCGCAGCGGAAGTCGGCGTCGCGGTGCCGGTGCGGTGCGCGGGTTCGGTGCGTAGTTCGGAACGTAGCGAGCCTGCCCGCGCTGCCGTGGCGAACCGCGGTTGGAATCAGAACAGGCAGTAGCGGCAATAAATCGGCAATGAAGCAGCAATAAAGCAGCAAGCAGCAACAAATCGGCAGCATGTAGTTCGTTCGGACCCGAGGCGACCCAGTCATAAAAAATCGCCCGCAGCATCCGTCAGCCCTGACGGCAATGTCCCACGCCTCTCGATGGAGCCAGATATGACTGTTGCGAATCTCGTTTCAGCCTCATCCCCTACCTCGCAGACCCGGCGCTCGCGCCTCGCCGCGGCGGCCAATCCCGTGCTGGCGGGGCCGAGCACGTCGGCGGTGGCGGTCGGCGAAGGCAGCGCCGGCGATATCGCCTGCGTCACGCTCGCCAACGCGCATTTGCGGCTCGACGTTGCGCCGACGCTCGGCGGCGGCGTGACCCGCTTCGACTGGCGCGACGACGGCGCGCTCACGCCGATCTTCCGCCGTTGCCGGCATGTCGGCGCCGACACGCAGCCGAACCAGCTGGCCTGCTATCCGCTGCTGCCGTACTCGAACCGGATCGGCGGCGGCCATTTCAGCGTGGCGGGGCGGCGCGTCGACGTGCCGCGCAACCGCGCCGACGAGCCGCTGCCGATTCACGGCGACGGCTGGCTCTGTGCCTGGCAGGTGCTCGACGCGGACCGCGAACACGTGCGTCTCGCGCTCGACCGCAGTGACGGCAAGCCCTATGCGTTCCGCGCGACGCAAACCTATACGCTCGACGGCCCGACGCTCGTCGTCGAACTCGAAATCGAAAACGCCGGGCGCGAGACGCTGCCGTTCGGGCTCGGCGTGCATCCATTCTTCGTGCGCGACGCGGACACCGAACTGTCGGCGGCGGCCGGCGGCCTGTGGCTGTCGGGCGACGACTGGCTGCCGGTGCGGCACGTGCCGGCGCCGCCCGCGTGGCAGTTCGGCGTTGCATATCCGCTGCCGGAGACGATCGTCAATCACGCGTTCACGGGCTGGAGCGGCCAGGCGGCCGTGGTGTGGCCGAAGCGCCGGCTGTCGCTGAACATCGCCGCCGACACCGACTACTACGTGCTGTACACGCCGTCCGGTGAAGACTTCTTCTGCTTCGAGCCGGTCGATCACCCGATCAACGCGATGAATCTCGCCGGCGGCGCGAGCGAACACGGCATGACGCTGCTCAAGCGCGGCGAGCGCCTGACGCGCCTGTTTCGCTTTACGGTCGAGCGCACGGGCTTGCGTTCGATGCCGGGCGGGCGCCGGGCGCGGCGTCGGCAATAAGAGGCGGCGGTTACGCCGCGACCGGGCACGGGCGCTATCGCGGGCGTCACACAATCCGCAGGTAAAATACGCGCCTCTTCCGATTACCGGCTCGCCGCGAGACCCACCATGTCCCATTTCATCCAGACACTCAACGACGCCTGGCGGCGCACCAACTCGCTGCTGTGCGTCGGCCTCGATCCCGAGCCCGGCAAATTTCCAGGCGCGCTCGCGGGCCGGTCCGATGCGATCTTCGAGTTCTGCCGCACGATCGTCGATGCGACCGCGCCGTACGCGTCGTCGTTCAAGCCGCAGATCGCCTACTTCGCCGCGCATCGCGCGGAAGACCAGCTCGAACAGCTGATCGCCCATATCCACGCGAATCATCCGGGCTTGCCGGTGATTCTCGACGCGAAGCGCGGCGACATCGGCAGCACCGCCGAGCAATACGCGCGCGAGGCGTTCGAGCGCTACCGGGCCGACGCGGTGACGGTCAATCCGTACATGGGTTTCGATTCGCTCGAGCCGTATCTCGAACACGAGGGCAAGGGCGTGATCGTGCTGTGCCGGACCTCGAACGCGGGCGGCTCCGATCTGCAATTCCTCGAAACGGGCGGCCGTCCGCTGTATCAGGTCGTCGCGCACCTGGCGGCGGACAAGTGGAATGCGAGCGGCCAGCTCGCGCTCGTGGTCGGCGCGACGTTCCCGAAGGAAATCGAGGTGGTGCGCGGGATTGTCGGCGAGATGCCGCTGCTGATTCCGGGCATCGGCGCGCAGGGCGGCGACGTGCAGGCGACCGTCACTGCCGGGCGGACCGCGAACGGCACGGGGATGCTCATCAATTCGTCGCGCGCGATCATCTACGCGGGTAAGGGCGAGGACTTCGGCGAGGCTGCGGCGCAGGCCGCGAAGACAACGCGCGACCGGATCAACGCGTTCCGCTAAGGCGCGAGGGGCAGTTTGGGCTGGGCGCGAGGGACGGAAGCGTGGGCCAGAAGCGCGGCCCACAATCTTGGGCCAGAAGGGCGACCCAGATGTATAGGCCGGAAGCCGCAAGGGCTGCTTCCTGAAAAACCGTCAGGCCGCCGGCGCGAGCCGCCCGATCAATGCCGCATGTTGCGGATGCCGCGCCTTCAGTGCCTCGGCGTCCGCGAGTTCGAACTCGCTGAATTCGAAGCCCGGCGCGACCGTGCAGCCGGCGAGCGCGAACGTCGCCGGGTCGGCGCACTCGGCCGCGAACCACAAGCCGGCCGGCACCACTGCCTGAAACACGGTGCCGGGATGCGTGAGCGGATTGCCGAGCCGATGCGTGACGAGCCCGCCGTGGCCGTCGAGCACGTGGACGTTCAGCGGCGCGCCGGCGTAGAAATGCCAGATTTCGTCGGAGCGGATGCGGTGCCACGCCGAATGCGCGCCGTCGCACAGCAGGTAGTAGATCGCGGTCGAGGCCGAGCGCGTGCCGCCTCGCTCGGCCGGCTCGCCGTCGCGCAACACGCGAGCGGCCGAGCGGTAGGTTTCCGAGAAAAATCCGCCTTCAGGATGCGGCTTCAGATCGAAGCGGCGGATCAGTTCGTTCGTCACCGCCCGCGAATTGCTCATATCTCGCCCGTCAGTTCGCCGTTGGCGCGAGGCTCAGTGCTCGCGCTCGTCGAGCAGCGCGAGCACGCCGCGCAACGCGTGGGCCGCGGCCTGCACGCGAACCTGCTCGCGATCGCCCTTGAAAATTTTCGTTTCGACCGAGGTATGCAGCCGGTTGCTCCAGCCGAACGAGACCATGCCGACCGGCTTGGTCTCGGTGCCGCCGCCGGGCCCCGCGACGCCGGTAATCGACAGAGACACCTGTGCGCGGCTGTTGCGCAGCGCGCCCTCGGCCATCGCGCGCGCGACCGGTTCGCTGACCGCGCCGTGCTTGTCGATCAGTTCGGCCGGCACGCCGATCATTTCGCTTTTCGCCTGGTTCGAATAGGTGACGAAGCCGCGCTCGAACCAGCCGCTGCTGCCGGAAATGTCGGTAATCGCGGTCGCGACCATGCCGCCGGTGCAGGATTCGGCGGTGACGAGCATCAGGCGCTCGTCGCGTAGACGATTGCTCACGCGGATCGCAAGCTGATGAACGACGGAATCGGTAGGCATGGCGTCAATCCGGAAAACGGCGCCGGCGGTGAGGCGCGGCAAGGGGCGATGGCCGGGCGGCGGTCGGACCGAAGTTCAAACCGACATGCGCCACAGCGCGATCACGAGCAACGTAAAAAATGCGGCGATCAGGTCGTCGAACATGATGCCAAAGCCACCTTTCAGACGGCGGTCGAAATAGCCGATGGGCGGCGGCTTCACCATGTCGAAGAAACGGAAGATGACGAATGCCCACACCTGGCCGGTCACGGTGGCCGGCGTGACCATCAGCAGCACGAGCCAGAACGCGACGATTTCGTCCCATACGATGGCCGACGGGTCTTCGACGCCGAGCCGCCTCGCCGTAAAGCCGCACACCGCGATGCCGCCGACGAAGCCCGCGACGATCAGCACGCCCCATTCGATGACGGTCAGATAGCGGCTCAGGACGACGAACGAGGCCCACGCGAACAGCGTGCCGACCGTGCCCGGCGCGACCGGCGAGAGGCCGCTGCCGAAACCGAGCGACAGGATATGCAGCGGATGCGACAGCATGAAGCGCGCGGTGGCGCGGCGCGGTTGCGGCCTCGGCGTGCGCGGTTCCGGCGCCCACGGCTGCGGGCTGCCGGAGAGGTCGTCGGCGGGGCCGAGCGGGTGGTCATTCTGCATGAAAGTGATCGAAACCTTGCAACGTCAGAGTGAGCGGCGCGCCGGCCGCATTGCGCCACGCGATGGCCGGGCGGTCGGTGGTTGCGTCGAGAGCGCTTATTGTACCGATGCGGGTGACCGGCACGGCGGCCTTCTGCGCGGCGGCTTCGACCGCCGCGCGCGCGGTGGCGGGCGCGGTGAAGCAGAGCTCGTAGTCGTCGCCGCCCGCGAGCGTGCAGCGCCGCTGGATCTCGGGAGCGAGACGGCGCAGCGCGTCGGAGCGCGGCACCGCGTCGACGTCGACGCTCGCGCGCATCGACGAGCGTTCGAGAATGTGCATGAGATCGCCCGCGAGGCCGTCCGACAGATCCAGCGCCGCATGCGCGATGCCGCGCAGTGCGAGGCCGAGCGCGACGCGCGGCTCGGGGCGCTCGAGGGCGTGGCGAAATGTCGCGGCGTCGCTGGCATGGGCCGTCCACTCGCCGCGCTGCACGCCGAGTCCGGCACGGGCGTCGCCGAGCGTGCCGGAAATCCAGATGTCGTCGCCGGGCCGGGCGGCGTCGCGGCGCAGCGCGGCGTGCGGCGGCACGCTGCCGAATACGGTGAGGCACAGATTGAGCGGCCCGCCCGTCGTATCGCCGCCGATCAGTTCGCAATCGTGACGCTCTGCAAGTGCGAAAAGCCCGTTGCTGAATGCGGCGAGCCACGGTTCGTCGGCTTTCGGCAGAGAGAACGCGAGTGTGAACGCCTGCGGCTGCGCCCCCATCGCGGCGAGATCCGACAGGTTGACCGCCAGCGCCTTGTGACCGAGTGCCTCGGGGTCGACATCGGCGAAGAAATGGCGGCCTTCGACCAGCATGTCCGTCGAAATCGCCAGCATCTCGCCGGGACGCGGCGCGAGCAGCGCGCAATCGTCGCCGATGCCAAGCGCGCTGCCCGTGACCTTGGACGAGCGCAGGTTGGCAGCGCGGCGGGCGAAGAAACGGTCGATCAGCGAGAACTCGGAAAGCATGATGGCGGAAGATGGAAGAAGAACGCTGCTGAAAGGCGGTTGGTTGGCGGTTTTGGGTGGTCTATTTTAGTCGTGCCGCATGCGCGGTGCGCCCGGCGTGAGTGCTGTTTGCGGCTTCCGTTTCGTATCACTGCACGTCGGCGCGTGGCTGGCCTCCGGCGTTCCGCTCACCTCTTTCATCAGACAGACAAGGCAGGCCGCACCGGCCTTTCACGCCGTTTCGGTCGCGGCTGTCGTGCCCGCATTGAAGGAATGCCGTAGGCAATTGGGGCTACAATGCCGTCGAACGTCTATTCTAATCTGCACTTCTTCGAAGCCCGCCTTATGTCGAATCCCGTCAATACCAAACTCCGCGAAGCCGCTCTCGATTACCACGAGTTTCCGACTCCCGGGAAGATCGCGATCGCCCCGACCAAGCAGATGCTCAACCAGCGCGATCTCGCGCTGGCGTATTCGCCGGGCGTCGCGTTTGCGTGCGAGGAAATCGTCGAAAGCCCGCTGAACGCCGCGCGCTTCACCGCGCGCAGCAACCTGGTCGGCGTCGTCACGAACGGCACCGCGGTGCTGGGTCTCGGCAACATCGGGCCGCTCGCCTCGAAGCCGGTCATGGAAGGCAAGGCCGTCCTGTTCAAGAAGTTCGCCGGCATCGACGTGTTCGATATCGAAATCAACGAGAACGATCCGCACAAGCTCGTCGACGTGATCGCCGCGCTCGAACCGACGTTCGGCGGCATCAACCTCGAAGACATCAAGGCGCCGGACTGCTTCATCGTCGAGCGCGAATGCCGCAAGCGCATGAAGATTCCGGTCTTCCACGACGACCAGCACGGTACCGCGATCGTCGTCGCGGCGGCCGTCACCAACGGTCTGAAGGTGGTCGGCAAGGACATCAAGCAGGTCAAGCTGGTCGCTTCCGGCGCGGGTGCTGCGGCACTCGCCTGTCTGGACCTGCTCGTCGACCTCGGCCTGCCGCTCGAAAACATCACCGTGACCGACCTCGCGGGCGTGGTCTACAAGGGCCGCACCGAGCTGATGGACCCGGACAAGGAGCGTTTCGCGCGTGAAACCGACGCCCGTTCGCTCGCCGAAGTGATCGACGGCGCGGACATTTTCCTCGGTCTGTCGGCCGGCGGCGTGCTCAAGCAGGACATGGTCAAGAAGATGGCCGACAAGCCGCTGATTCTCGCGCTCGCGAACCCGACGCCGGAAATCCTGCCGGAACTGGCGCTCGAAGTGCGCCCGGACGCCGTGCTGTGCACGGGCCGTACCGACTACCCGAACCAGGTGAACAACGTGCTGGTGTTCCCGTTCCTGTTCCGCGGCGCGCTCGACGCGGGCGCGACGACGGTGACGCGGGAAATGGAAATCGCCGCGGTCAACGCGATCGCCGAACTGGCGCGCCAGGAGCAGAGCGACATCGTGGCGACCGCGTACGGCATCGAGGATCTGTCGTTCGGGCCGGAATACCTGATTCCGAAGCCGTTCGATCCGCGCCTGATCGTCAAGGTCGCGCCGGCGGTGGCGAAGGCCGCGATGGAGTGCGGCGTCGCCGAGCGTCCGATCGAGGACATGGAGGCGTACCAGCAGCATCTGCAGCAGTTCGTCTACCACAGCGGCACGACGATGAAGCCGATCTTCCAGCTCGCGCGTGGCGTCGAGCCGGAAAAGAAGCGCATTGTGTTCGCGGAAGGCGAAGAAGAGCGCGTACTGCGCGCAATGCAGATCATCGTCGACGAAAAGCTCGCCAAACCGATCCTGATCGGCCGTCCGGCCGTGATCGAGCAGCGTATCGCACGCTATGGCCTGCGCCTTGTCGCGGGGCAGGACTACACGGTCGTCAACACCGATCATGACGAACGTTACCGCGACTTCTGGCAGGAATACGCGAAGATGATGTCGCGCAAGGGCATCACGGCGCAGATGGCCAAGCTCGAAATGCGCCGCCGCACCACGCTGATCGGCGCGATGATGGTGAAGAAGGGCGAGGCGGACGGCATGATCTGCGGCACGGTCAGCACGACGCACCGCCACCTGCACTTCATCGACCAGGTGATCGGCAAGAAGCCGGGCGCCAAGGTCTACGCGGCCATGAACGCGCTGGTGCTGCCGAACCGGCAGATTTTCCTCGTCGATACGCACGTGAACGTCGATCCGACGCCGGCCGAGCTGGCCGAGATCACGATCATGGCCGCCGAGGAAGTGCGCCGCTTCGGCATCGAGCCGAAGGTCGCGCTCGTGTCGCATTCGAACTTCGGTTCGAGCAACGCGCCGACCGCGCAGAAGATGCGCGATACGCTCGACATCCTGCGCGAACGCGCGCCAGAGCTGCAAGTTGACGGCGAAATGCATGGTGATGTCGCGCTCGACGCGAACCTGCGCCGCGAAGTGCTGCCCGATTCGACGCTCGAAGGCGACGCAAACCTGCTGGTGCTGCCGAACATCGACGCGGCCAACATCTCGTACAACCTGCTGAAGACGGCGGCCGGCAACAACATCGCGATCGGCCCGATGCTGCTCGGCGCGGCCCAGCCGGTGCACGTGCTGACGCCGTCGGCAACGGTGCGCCGGATCGTCAACATGACGGCGCTGCTGGTCGCCGACGTCATCGCAACCCGCTGATTCCCGCTTCGGCGGGACATGGCGCCACCTGTGCGCCATGAAAAAAAAGGCGTGCCCGCAATGGGCACGCCTCAGGGCAAGCAGGGGATAGCCACCCCGAAAAAGATATGACACAGCCTTCCGGCCGTGCCAATTCCAAGGCTCTTCAATCGTGCTGAGAACGTAGACGGATGGCCTGCCGGGTCGTCCGCGTTTTCCTCATTTGCACGATCAGGCTAAGTTTAGCCTGACTAAGCTCAATATTTTGTCAAATGTTGTCAAGGCCCGCGCCGCCGGGTTTCCCGCGCGGCCGCAGGGGCCGGGTTTGCCCGTCGAACGTTGATTCCAAAGGCTATTAGCGATACCCTTACGACTTTCATGGTCGTCAAAATCGTGATCTGACAGCGGGGAAGCCTGATAGATGGCACGCAACCGGTTGTGGATAAAAGGCGTGCTGATCGGTGCCGCCGCGCTCTGCGCGTGGCCGGGTTGCGTGCCTCATGCATGGGCGCGCGATTATTCGGCGCCAGCCGCGGCGAGCGTGGAAGTCGGCACCATCGCGCTGGCGCAATTGCCGCGTGAGGCGGTCAATACGTTGAACCTGATTGCCGCCGGCGGGCCTTACCCGTATGAGAAGGACGGCATCGTATTCGGCAACTACGAGCGGGTGCTGCCGGCCCATCGGCGCGGCTATTACCACGAATACACCGTTCCCACGCCTCGCGCGCGTAACCGCGGGGCGCGCCGCATCGTCTGCGGAGGTCCGCCACGGCGAACCGACAATTGTTATTACTCGGACGACCACTACACCAGTTTTAATCGTATTGTTGAATGACATCGGGAAGAACGGCATGAGCGACAACATCTACGCGCACGACTCCGGAGTCGCGACGGATCTTTTCGCGGCCGGCGACGGCAATTTGTTCCAACGCGTCATGAAGATGCGCGCCGGCGAGGGCCGCGACGACCAGAGCGAAGCTGGCGCGACGGTTTCATCGAACGAGGAGCCCATGAGTCTTTTCCAGACCGTGAGACCGAACATCGTGCAGTCGATCCGCGCGTTCCGCGTGCAGGATCTCGCCGACGAGGCCACCCAGCTGGGCCAGCATTTCCTCTATGCGTATTGCGCGAACGCGGCATCGAAACAGGAAGTGCTCGAAACCATCGCGACCTCTTTCCTGTTTCCCAAGCACTTCGGCAAGAACTACGACGCGCTCTACGATTGCCTGACCGACCTCGTGCAAAAGGCCGGCGCGCAGCCCGGCTTCGTGATCGTGCTCGAACAGTTGCCGGTCGCGCAGAAATTCGACAAGGAAGGGCGCGAAACGCTGCTCGACGTGTTCCGCGAAGCGTCCGAATTCTGGGCCGAGCGCAAGGTGGCGTTCCGGGTGTTTTACTCGTTTGCGTGATTTGCCCGACGTCCGCTTGCATTTGGAAGCAGTTTCGCGGTTGAAGTACGACAAAGGCCCGCCAGTTGGCGGGCCTTTGCTTTTGGGGCATGCATGTCGGCTCGCGTGGGGTCGTGCCGCTTCGCGCCGGTTCGTGACGCGGAAAAACGCGCGAGGCGCGGTGCAGTGCCTTACCAGCCGCCCCAGCGGGCGGCCAGCGCCGATAGAACGGCCATGCCCGCGGTCTCGGTGCGCAGCACGCGCGGCCCGAGCCCGACCGCGCTGAAGCCGTGAGCGGTCGCCGCGGCTTCCTCCGCCGCGGAAAAACCGCCTTCGGGGCCGACCAGCACGGTCACGCGGCCTTTGGGCGTTGCCATGGGCAAGGCGGAAAAGTTGATGCTCGCGCGCGGCGACAACAGGATGCGCAATTCGCCCTCTTCGGGCTCGCGCGGCAGCGTGGCGAGCCAGGTGGCGATTTCGCGCACGCGCCCGACTTCCGGCAGCCGGTTGCGCCCGCACTGCTCGCACGAGGCGCGCACGATGCCTTCCCAGTGCTGATGCCGCCGCTGCGCGCGGTCGCCGCTCAGACGCACGACGCTGCGCGTGGTGGTCAGCGGCACGAAGCTCGACACGCCGAGTTCGACGGCCTTTTCGAGCAGCCAGTCCATCTTGTCGCCGCTCGCAATGCCTTGGGCGAGCGTCAGGTGATACGGCGTTTCGGTTTCGATTGCGCGGAATTCGCGAATTTTCACGCGAGCCGAGCGGCGTTCGACTTCGACCAGTTCGGCGCTGTATTCGCCGCCTTCGCCGTTGAACAGCACGATCGAGTCGCCCGGCTGCAGACGCAGCACGAGCACGTGGCGCACGACATCGTCGGGAAGCTGGAGGATGTCGTCAGGATGCAGGGGAATACCGACGAAAAAGCGGGGCATCAAAAAAATACTCATCGATTCAGGAAAGGTGGCGGGCGAGCGCCCAACGGTAGCCGTCCGGATCTTCGACCTGGGCGAAGCGGTCGCCCCAGAACTGATCCTGCGGCTCGCTCAGCGATTTTGCGCCGGCCGCGAGTGCCCGCGCATAAACCGCGTCGACGTCCTCGACATAGACATAAAACGATTGCGGGGCGATGGCGCCCGCGCTTCGCGGCGTTTTTGCGACCGAGCCGAATGCCCCTTCCGGCGCGAACATTACAATCAGCTGGCCTTGATAGGTCATCTCGACATGCATGACCATGCCGTCGTCCTGGACACTATCGCGGACCTCGAAGCCGAACGCGGCGGAATAGAACGCGGTCGACGCGTGCGCATCGCGCACCGTCAGATAGGGGGTGAGCCAGGGCACGCCGGCGGGGCGGGGGGCGGTCATCGAATTCTCCGGATCTCGGGTTTCGCGGGGCGCATGCTGCGGATCGACGTCAACATGGGCGTATCGATACGCGTACTGCACACATGCTGCGTATATTGCGCACCGGCATCGCGGTCCAGCCGAACCGTCGCATTGTGCCCACGCTTCAATCTGATGGCTATAAGACACAACCTAGTTTATCGCGCACCGATCGCGCTGCCGAGAATAGCCCCGCATGCAAAGCCGGATCGTAGTGCCTGAGCGCATCGATCCGGCGCGCGGCGAGGCGGTCGGCGAGCGTGCCGGCGGTGAGGGCGGCCGGGTCGAGCGTGCCGCTCGCGACGGCCATCATCCATAGCGAGCCGTAGAGCGGCACGAAGGTGCTCATCGTGCGCACGGTCGCGAAGGCGCCGCGCAGATCGCCGAGCAGGCCGGCAATGCGCGGCGCGTGGAAATACGGCGAGCCGAGATGCAGCGACAGCGCGGCGTCCGCGCTCATCACGCGCTTGAGTTGCGCGTAGAAGGCGGGTGTGTAGAGACCGGCGGCGGGGGAGTCGGGCGGCGTCAGGTCGAACACGACGAGATCGAAACGCGTGCCCTCAGCCGTGGACATGGCCGCAGCCACGTACTGCGCGGCGTCGCCGATCACGAGTTCGACGCGCGGATCGTCGAACGCTCCGCCGTGCACGTCCGGCAAATGCTCGAGCGTGAGGCGCACGACCTCGGCATCGAGTTCGGCCACGACGATCCGCTCGATGCCCGGATGCCTGAGCAACTGCCGCGCGGCGCCGCCGTCGCCGCCGCCGAGCACCAGCGCCGCGCGCGGGTCGGGATGCGCGAGCGCGGCCGGGTGCACCATGCATTCGTGGTAGATGAATTCGTCGGCGGCGGACGTCATCGGCCGGCCGTCGAGCGTGAAGAGGCGTCCCAACTGCGGCGTGTCCCAGATCTCGATCGTCTGATAAGGAGACGCGACGCGCTCGATCAGGCGCGCGTTCGCAAAGCCGTAGACGGCGTCGGGACTCGGCTGGAACAGCAGGGGCGGATTCACGGCGGACGGGCTCGGGTTCGGACGTGGCGGGGTGGACGATGAAATTGTAAAGGGCGCCTTCGGCTCGTGCCCGTGGCGCGTGCATCGGAGCGCGCGGCTCGCGGGCTTTCGCGTCGGGGGGCGGGTTAACCTTCTGTTAGAATGTGACGCTTTCAGCCTTGTCCGTTTGCTCTGCCCGTTTCGCGTCTCCTGGCGCCGCATCGTGCGCCGTAGCGAACCGGCCGCCGAGCTTCCGGGCCTCAAGCGCGCTCCGCTTTCTGACTCTGTCTCCGGACTCGACATGACGACCCCGTCTCCCGCACCCACTTCCCTGATGGCAAACGCAATCCGTGCGTTGTCCATGGACGCCGTTCAAAAGGCGAACTCTGGCCACCCCGGCATGCCGATGGGCATGGCCGAAATCGGCGTCGCCCTGTGGTCGCGTCATCTGCGCCATAACCCGACGAACCCGCAATGGGCTGATCGCGACCGCTTCGTCCTGTCGAATGGTCATGGCTCGATGCTGCTGTACTCGCTGCTGCATCTGACCGGCTACGATCTGCCGATGGAAGAGCTGAAGAACTTCCGCCAGCTTCATTCCAAGACGCCGGGCCACCCGGAATACGGCATCACGCCGGGCGTCGAGACGACCACCGGCCCGCTCGGCCAGGGTCTCGCGAACGCGGTCGGCATGGCGCTCGCCGAGTCGCTGCTCGCTACCGAATTCAACAAGCCCGACGCGAAGATCGTCGATCACCACACCTACGTGTTCGTCGGCGACGGCTGCCTGATGGAAGGCATCTCGCACGAAGCCTGCTCGCTCGCGGGCGTGCTGAAGCTGAACAAGCTGATCGCGTTCTACGACGATAACGGCATCTCGATCGACGGCGAAGTGGTGCACTGGTTCCACGACGACACGCCCAAGCGCTTCGAAGCCTACGGCTGGAACGTGATCCCGAACGTGGTCGGCCACGACGTCGACGCGGTGGACGCGGCGATCAAACAGGCCAAACAGTCGGACAAGCCGACGCTGATCTGCTGCAAGACCGTGATCGGCGAAGGCGCGCCGACCAAGGCCGGCTCGCACGACTCGCACGGCGCGCCGCTCGGCGACAAGGAAATCGCGGCGACGCGCGAGGCGATCGGCTGGAAGTGGGAGCCGTTCGTGATTCCGCAGGAAGTCTATGCGGCATGGGATGCGAAGGAAGCGGGCGCGCGCTTCGAATCCGACTGGGACAAGGCGTTCGCGGCCTACGCGGCGAAGTACCCGGCGGAGGCGGCCGAGTTCAAGCGCCGCAGCGCGAAGCAACTGCCGGCCGACTGGAAGGAGAAGGCCCAGGCGATCATCGCCGGCGCCAACGAACGCGCGGAAACCGTGGCGACGCGCAAGGCCTCGCAACAGGCGATCGAAGGCCTGTCGGTCGTGCTGCCCGAACTGCTCGGCGGTTCCGCCGACCTGACCGGCTCGAACCTGACCAACTGGAAGGCCGCCAAGCCGGTGCGCGTGAATGCCGAAGGCCGGGCCGCCGGCAACTACGTGAACTACGGCGTGCGCGAATTCGGCATGAGCGCCGCAATCAACGGCGTCGCGCTGCATGGCGGCTTCAAGGCGTTCGGCGGCACGTTCCTGACGTTCTCGGACTACAGCCGCAACGCGCTGCGCGTCGCCGCGCTGATGAAAGCACCGTCGATCTTCGTGTTCACGCACGACTCGATCGGTCTCGGCGAAGACGGCCCGACCCATCAGTCGATCGAGCACGTCGCGAGCCTGCGCATGATCCCGAACCTGCACACGTGGCGTCCGGCCGACACGGTCGAAACCGCGGTGGCGTGGACTCACGCGGTCGAGCAGGAAGGCCCGTCGTGCCTGATCTTCAGCCGTCAGAACCTGCCGTTCTCGGAGCGCACCGACGCGCAGATCGCCAACATCGACAAGGGCGGCTACGTGCTGCGCGACTGGCAAGAGGAAATCGTCGCGCGCAAGATCATCCTGATCGCCACGGGCTCGGAAGTCGAACTCGCGCTGAAGGCCGTCGAGCCGCTCGCGCGCGAAGGCATCGCGGCACGTGTCGTGTCGATGCCGTCGACGACCGTGTTCGACCGGCAGGATGCCGAGTACCGCGAACGCGTGCTGCCGCACGGCGTGCGCCGCGTCGCGATCGAAGCGGGCGTGTCGGATTTCTGGCGCAAGTACGTGGGTCTCGAAGGCGGCGTGGTCGGCATCGACACGTTCGGCGAATCGGCCCCGGCTGGCGTGCTGTTCAAGCATTTCGGCTTCACCGTCGAGCACGTGGTGGCGACGGCTAAGGCCGCGCTCGGCTGATCCGGCGCAGGCTCGGTACAGGCGTTGCCGCCGCGCCCCATGCGGCTGCGCGGCAACGCACCGAACTGCACGCCCGATCAGGCGAACATAAACGGATTTTTTTAGCCATCAGGAGATAAATCATGACGATTCGCGTCGCAATCAACGGCTACGGCCGGATCGGCCGCAACACCCTGCGCGCCTTCTACGAAAACGGCAAGAAGCACGATCTCGAAATCGTCGCCATCAACGATCTGGGCGATGCGAAGACCAACGCCCACCTGACGCAGTACGACACCGCGCACGGCAAGTTCCCGGGCGAAGTGTCGGTGGACGGCGACTACCTCGTCGTGAACGGCGACAAGATCCGCGTGCTGGCGAACCGCAACCCGGCCGAACTGCCGTGGGGCGAACTCGGCGTCGACGTCGTGATGGAGTGCACGGGCTTTTTCACGACCAAGGAAAAGGCCAGCGCGCACATCAAGGGCGGCGCGAAGAAGGTCATCATCTCGGCGCCGGGCGGCAAGGACGTGGACGCGACGGTCGTCTACGGCGTGAACCACAACGTGCTGAAGGCATCGGACACGGTCATTTCGAACGCCTCGTGCACGACCAACTGCCTCGCGCCGCTGGTCAAGCCGCTGAACGACAAGATCGGCCTCGTGAACGGCCTGATGACGACGATCCACGCGTACACGAACGACCAGGTGCTGACCGACGTCTATCACGAAGACCTGCGCCGCGCGCGTTCGGCCACGCATAGCCAGATCCCGACCAAGACCGGCGCTGCGTCGGCGGTCGGCCTCGTGCTGCCGGAACTGAACGGCAAGCTCGACGGCTACGCGATCCGCGTCCCGACGATCAACGTGTCGGTCGTCGACCTGTCGTTCATCGCCGCGCGCGACACGACGGTCGAGGAAGTCAACGCGATCATGAAGGAAGCGTCGCAAGGCGCGCTGAAGGGCATCCTCGGCTACAACGACGCGCCGCTCGTGTCGGTCGACTTCAACCACAACCCGGCTTCGTCGACGTTCGACGCGACGCTGACCAAGGTGTCGGGCCGTCTCGTGAAGGTGTCGAGCTGGTACGACAACGAGTGGGGCTTCTCGAACCGCATGCTGGACACGGCGGTGGCGCTCGCGAACGCGAAGTAAGGGCTAAGTAAGCAGCAAGCGGTGTCGTCACTGACGCTGTATGCAAAAGCCGCTCCTTGGAGCGGCTTTTTTTCGTCCGCGGTTTTTACGCCGATGACGGGGTCGGGAAATAGACGCCCGCGCGTTGCGCGGCGTTCGCAATATGCGTTTCGATGGCCTTGCCGGCGCGCAGCGAATCGCGCGCCTGCAGAGCGTCGAGAATCGCGCGGTGCTCGGTGTACGTGGACAGCACGAGCTCGCGCCGATAGAACGGCATGCGCTGGCTTTCCTTCATGATCTCCGCGCTGCTGCGCAGGATCGATTCGATCGCCGCATTGCCGGCAATGCTGACGATCCGCATATGGAACTCGTAGTCGAGGCGCGCGGCCTCGTCGAGTTCCTCGCAGGCGAGCGCGGTTTGCATTGCCGCGACGTTTTCTTCGAGCCAGGCGAGGTCGCTGTCGCTGACCGCGAGCACCGCCATGCGCGCGACGAAGCCTTCGAGCGCGTAGCGCATCTGATAGGTGTCCGGCAGCGACGACTGCTCGGCGAAGCGCCACGATTGCGCCGCTTTCGCCTCGGTGCTTTCGACGTACACGCCCTTGCCGGGGCGGATCACGAGCAGCCCGAGCGCTTCGAGTGTCGAGAGCGCTTCGCGCAGCGATGCGCGGCTGATCGACAGTTCATCGGAAAGCTGGCGCTGCGCCGGCAGCAGACTGCCCACTGGATAGACGCCCCCTTCGATTCGCTCGCGAATGGTCGCGATGGCGGCGTCGGTGACGGTGTGCGGGACGTTTTTCATGATGGCTCACTCGATGGCGCGGTCTGACCGGTATTCTAGTACGCGATCAGGGCGGGCGTTGCATGCCACGGCGGCGTTCCGCAATCCGCCCCTAAACCGCTTGAGAAACAACGGGTAAACACTGTTCGATCAATCCTTGACGTGAGTATATCGGCTTCCTACTATTCGCCATAACAGTACTGGTCGGACCAGTCTGAACAGATGCCACCGAGACACCGTTATCAGGAGGAAGCCGTGCTGAAATTCTTCAATTCGCTGTTTGGCCGCGTCGTCATCGCGCTCGTGGCGGGCGTCGTGCTCGGCGCGCTTTATCCGCAGTTTGCCCAGTCGTTGCGCCCGCTCGGCGACGGCTTCCTCAAGCTCATCAAGATGGTGATCGGGCCGATCGTGTTCTGCGTCGTCGTGAGCGGCATGGCGCACGCGGGCGACCTGCGCAAGGTCGGGCGCGTCGGCCTGAAGGCGGTGGTCTACTTCGAAGCGATGACGACGATCGCGCTCGTGATCGGCGCGCTGCTCGCCTATGCGACGCGTCCCGGCGCCGGCATGAACGTGAACCTCAATGCGCTCGATGCGGCCTCGCTCGCGACCTACACCGAGCATGCGAAGAGCCTGAAGGACACCGCGGGCTTCCTGCTGAAGATCATCCCCGAGACGGCCTTCAACGCGTTCGCGACCGGCGACATCCTGCAGATTCTCGTGTTCTCGGTGCTGTTCGGCTCGGCGCTGTCGCTGCTCGGCAAGCGCGCGCAACGCGTGAGCGGGCTGATCGACGAACTCTCGCAGGTATTCTTCCGCGTGATGGGCTTCATCATCAAGCTCGCGCCGCTCGGCGTGCTCGGCGCGATCGCGTTCACGACCGGCACCTACGGCGTGGCGTCGCTCAAGCAGCTCGGCATGCTCGTGCTGGTGTTCTACGCGAGCTGCGCCGTGTTCGTCGTGGTCGTGCTCGGTGCCGTGATGCGGCTCGCGGGCTTCAACATCTTCAAGCTGATCGGCTACCTGCGCGAGGAACTGTCGATCGTGCTCGGCACCGCGTCCTCGGATGCCGTGCTGCCGCAGATCATGCGCAAGCTCGAATGGATGGGCGTCAAGGATTCGACGGTCGGCCTCGTGATTCCGACCGGCTACTCGTTCAATCTCGACGGCTTCTCGATCTATCTGACGCTCGCGGTCATCTTCATCGCGCAGGCCACCAACACGCCGCTGTCGATCCACGACCTGATCGTCGTCGTGCTGGTGTCGCTCGTGACCTCGAAGGGCGCGCATGGCATTCCGGGCTCGGCGATCGTGATTCTCGCCGCGACGCTCTCCGCGATTCCGGCGATTCCCGTGCTCGGCCTCGTGCTGATCCTGCCGGTCGACTGGTTCGTCGGCATCGCCCGCGCGCTCACTAACCTGATCGGCAACTGCGTCGCGACGGTGGTGGTCGCCGTGTGGGAAAACGATATCGACAAGGCGCGCGCGCATCGCGTGCTGAACCGCGACGCGGCGCTGCGCTACGTGCCGGCCGTCGACGACGGGCTCGCCGAGCCCGGTGCGGCCGAACACGCACCGGCCGTTTGAGGCGCGTGCTTCCGACGACGCGACGCGGCGCGACTCGCGCAATCGAACGAGCCGCTGCTATCGCCTGCGCAACTTCCCTGATTTCACGCGCCGGCGGATGCAGGCAATCCGCCGGTTGTTACCGGGCTTTCCCCCGCATTTTCACCGAACTTTCCGTTATCCGACCGACATCATGGCGACTCCGATCCTCGACCCGAATGCTCCCGCCTTCACGCGCCGCTACATGAACCTCGCCGATCCGCGCCTCGGCGCCAAGGCGCTGCTCGCCAGCGACGAATTCTTCGCGCCGAAAGAGCGCATGCTCGACCCGCAGCCGGCGGTGTTCATCCCCGGAAAATACGACGACCACGGCAAGTGGATGGACGGCTGGGAAACGCGCCGCAAGCGCACGACCGGCCACGACTACTGCGTGATCCGCCTCGCGCGGGCCGGCGTCGTGCATGGCGTCGATCTCGATACGAGCCACTTCACCGGCAATTTCCCGCCGGCCGCGTCGATCGACGCGTGCTACGCCGAAGGCGACCTGCCGCCCGATAACGCCGACTGGCAAACGCTCGTGCCCGCGACGACGCTACAGGGCAACCAGCATCACTACGTCGAGGTGAGCGACGCGCGCGCATTCACGCATCTGCGCGTGAACCTGTATCCGGACGGCGGGCTTGCGCGTCTGCGCGTGTACGGCCAGCCGCAGCGCGACTGGACGCGCGTCGAGTGCGGCACGCTGCTCGATCTCGCCGCGATCGAAAACGGCGCGTATCTCGTCGCTGCGAACAACCAGCATTTCGGGCCCGCCTCGCAGATGCTGATGCCGGGCCGCGGCGTCAACATGGGCGACGGCTGGGAAACGCGGCGCCGCCGCGAGCCGGGCAACGACTGGGCGATCGTCGCGCTCGCGCGGCCCGGTGTGATCCGCAAGATCGAAGTGGACACCGCGCACTTCAAGGGCAATTTCCCGGACCGCTGCTCGCTGCAGGCCGCCTCGGTGACGGGCGGCACCGACGATTCGCTCGTCACGCAGGCGATGTTCTGGCCGGTGCTGCTCGGCGAGCAGAAACTGCAGATGGATCACGTGCATACGTTCGCGGACGGGCTCGCCGCGCTCGGTCCCGTCACGCACGTGCGCTTCAACATCTTCCCGGACGGCGGCGTGTCGCGCCTGCGTCTGTGGGGCGAGATCGCTTAACTTAACGTAACGGAATGGAGCGGCACGCATGAAGACCTTGCAGATGGAGCGCCTGACGCGCGCGGCCTTCGCCCCGTTCGGCGACGTGATCGAACTCGACGGCGCGCGTCATTTTTCGATCAACGGCGGCACGACCGAGCGCTATCACGACCTCGCGCGCGTCGACGTGACGGAGCAGGGCGGCCGGCCGCTCGTCAACCTGTTTCGCGCGCAGCCGCGCGCGCTGCCCGTCGACGTCACGATGATGGAGCGGCATCCGCTCGGCAGCCAGGCTTTCATTCCCTTGCGCGCGTGCCGCTATCTGGTGGTGGTCGCGCCGGCGGGCGAATTCGATCCGGCGCGCCTGCGCGCGTTCTGGACCGATGCCTGGCAGGGCGTCAATTACGCGAAGGGGGTTTGGCACCACCCGCTGCTCGCGCTCGACGAAGTCAGCGATTTCGTCGTGGTCGACCGTGGCGGCGAGCAGCCGAATTGCGATGAATTGCAGCTCGCCGAACCGTGGCGGCTCACGTTCGAAACGAACCTCGAACTGGTGGCCGAATGACGGTCGAATAGCAGCCGCAGCCGCAGCCGCAGCCGCAGCCGCAGCCGCAGCCGCAAGACCGCGCGCCGCATGAAAAAAGACCCGGCAGATTCGCATCTGCCGGGTCTTTTTTCGATCTGCCCAGCCACTTACCGCCATGTGGCCGGCGACGCATCAATGCTTGCGATGCGGGCAGTTCTCCTTCGTACACGCCCCATACAGCGCCAGTGCGTGTTCCTGCAGCTTGAAGCCGCGTTCCCTCGCGATGGACTGCTGACGGCTTTCGATTTCCGGGTCGAAAAATTCTTCGACGAGGCCGCAATCGAGACACACGAGGTGATCGTGGTGCGACCCTTCGTTCAGTTCGAACACCGCCTTGCCCGATTCGAAATTGCTGCGCGAAAGCAGGCCGGCCTGCTCGAATTGCGTCAGCACGCGATACACGGTCGCGAGACCGATATCGAGTTCCTCGTGCAGGAGGTTGCGGTACACGTCTTCGGCGGTCAGGTGACGCACCGGACTGTGCTGGAAAATCTCAAGGATTTTGAGGCGCGGAAGGGTCGCCTTGAGCCCGATATTCTTGAGATCGGTTGGATTGGTCATGACAAGGGATCCCTAGAGTACAATGCTGGGCTCTCATAGTAATGTGTTTTTGCCGTTCTGGTCATCTTCGATGGAATGAAGCGCGGCTCGCAAGCGGGCCCGCACGGTGAGTGAAATGATTTCAAAATCTCAATTGATCTACCGGGGGAGCCGCATGCGGGGTACCTTGATCGCTGTTGCGACTGTCGCGGTTCTTGCCGGATGTTCCACCTACGACAGCGTGACCCAGCGCATCGCCCAGAGCATCACGCCGTATCGGATTACGGTGGTGCAAGGTAATTTCGTCTCGCACGAAATGGCCGAGCAGATGAAGGCCGGCATGACGCGCGCCCAGGTGCGCCAGTTGCTCGGCACGCCGCTCCTGACCGACATGTTCCACGCGGATCGCTGGGATTACGTGTTCTATTTCAAGCGCGGCTCGACCGCCGTGGTGCAGCAGCGCGACTTCGTGGTGCTCTTCTCGGGCGACCTCGTGACCCACTGGACGGGCGGCGAAGATCTGCCGACCAACCTCGAATTGCTGGCCGAAATCGACGGCGATCGCAGCGGCCGAAGGGCGCATGCGGC
>NZ_JAAGPS010000108.1:0-25691 GCF_017105025.1 Paraburkholderia sp. Ac-20336
CTCGGCGCGGCCCGTCTCGGCTGGCTCGCCGCCGGCGGCGACCCGGCCACGGTGCTGACCAAGCCGCCCGTCGAAAAGCAGTTCACGCCGAATCCGCAGCGTCACGCGCAATTGCGCACGCGGCTCGACGCGTATCGCGCGCTCTACCGCCACGTGCGGCCGCTGTTCGATCCCGCGCGCGCGCCGCTCGCCTGAAGCGCTCCAGCCGGCCGGCATCCGCGCAGCAGCGGAGCCGGCCGCTTTCATCGGCACACTTCCAGCGAAACCCATCGTGCCCAAGTCCACCGAAAAACTCGATCTCGCCACACGCGCCGCCTGGCTTTACTACGTCGCCGGCAATACGCAGAACGAAATTGCCGAGAAGCTGCAGGTCTCGCGGCCGGTCGCGCAGCGGCTCGTCGCGTTCGCGGTCGAAAAGAACCTGATCCGTGTGCGCGTCGATCATCAACTGGCCGATTGCCTGTCGCTCGCCGATCAGCTGTCGAAGCGCTACGGGCTCGATCTCTGCGAAGTCGTGCCGATCGACGGCGACACCTCCGAGGAAGTCGACCGCAAGCTCGCCGTGGCCGGCGCGCAGGTCATGGAACGCTATCTGAACGCGGAAAAGCCGATGGTCGTCGCGGTCGGCAGCGGCCGCACGCTGAAGGCCGCGGTCGATCAGATCGCGCAGCTGGACCGTCCGCAGCACCGGCTCGTGTCGATGGTCGGGGCGATCGCCCAGGACGGCTCCTCGAACCGCTACGACGTCGCGCTGCGCATTTCCGAGAAAACGGGCGGCAAGCATTTCCTGCTGCCCGCGCCGCTGCTCGCCGACAGCGAGGCCGAGCGCGCGCAGTGGTGCAATCACCGGCTGTATCGGGTCGTCGAATCGCTGTCCGCGCAGGCCGACGTCGCGTTCGTCGGCATCGGCAATATCGGCCTCAACTGCCCGTTGCACGAGGACGGCTTCATCACGTCGGCGGAAGTGAAGGAGTTGATGCAGAACCACGCGATCGCCGAAATGCTCGGCTTGCCGATCGATGCAGCCGGCGCGCACGTCGAATCGCCGACCGGCCGGCGCGTGACGAGCGTCGTGCTCGACGCGCCGCCGCGCCGCCCGACCATCGGCTTCGCGGGCGGCGAGCGCAAGCGCGAGGCGTTGATCGCAGTGCTCAAGGGGGGCTGGTTGTCGGGACTCGTCACCGACGAGTTGTGCGCGAGGGCCGCGCTGGAAGCGTCGAAGGCTTGAGGAAACGCCGGCGCGCGAGGCCGTTGCCTCGCGCGCCGGCTTGATCGACGCTTATTCGGTACTCGTTCGGCGCTCATTCGGCACCCACGCCTCGCGAGCACGCTTCGTCAGATAGCTGAGCGCGGCCACGCCCGGGCAGGTTCACCGCCCGTCCCGCTCGAACCACGCGGCCTGATCGAGGCAGGCGGCGCGCATGCCGCCCGCCCCTGCCTTCACCCAATCGCGCAATCACGCGCTCACGCCGCCAGCACCTCGACGATCTTGCGCTGGAACGCCTTGCCTTCGCTGTCGAACAGGTGGCAATGCTCGGGCGTCGCGCCGAGCTTCAGCACGTTGCCCTTCGCATGCCGTTCGAGCGGCGGAATCCGCGCGATCAGGCCATCGGGCGCGACGTTCGACTCCGCGTACAGATACGCCGCGTCGCCGAGCGATTCGACCGTCATCGTGCGCGCGTCGATGCCGTCCTCGGTGCCGACATGCAGATGCTCGGGCCGGATGCCGACCGTCACCTTGTCGCCCTGCTTCGCCGTGCCCGGATCGACCGCGACGCGCTGCGTCTCGCCGGTTTCGTAGCGCACGGTCACGCCGTCGCTCGACACCGACTGCACGACGCCTTCCATGAAGTTCATTTTCGGCGAGCCGATAAAGCCCGCGACGAAGCGGTTCGCGGGCGCGTGATAGAGCATGGTAGGCGTGCCGACCTGTTCGAGGTTGCCCGCGGACAGCACGACGATCTTGTCGGCCAGCGTCATCGCCTCGACCTGGTCGTGCGTCACGTAGATCATCGTCGTCTTCAGCTCGTCGTGCAGACGCGCGAATTCGAGGCGCATCTTCACGCGCAGCGCCGCGTCGAGATTCGACAGCGGTTCGTCGAACAGGAACACCTTGGGCTTGCGCGTGATCGCGCGGCCGATCGCGACGCGCTGGCGCTGGCCGCCCGACAACTGCTTCGGCTTGCGATCGAGCAGATGGTCGATATGCAGGATCTTCGCGGCATTGCGCACGGCCGCGTCGATCTCGGGCTTCTTCGCGCCCGCGAGCTTGAGGCCGAAGGCCATGTTGTCGTAGAGCGTCATGTGCGGATACAGCGCGTACGACTGGAACACCATCGCGATGCCGCGCTTGGCCGGCGGCACCTCGTTCATGCGCACGTTGTCGATATTCAGGTCGCCGCTCGTGATGTCTTCGAGGCCCGCGATCATCCGCATCAGGGTCGATTTGCCGCAACCGCTCGGCCCGACGAACACGACGAACTCGCCATCCGCGATGTCGAGGTTGATGTCGCGCATCACTTCGTTGTCGTCGTAGGCCTTTCTGATGTTGCGCAAAGTTAGGCTTGCCATGATGTGTCTCCGTGTAATGCTGTCCGTACTGCGTAACGCGTACCGCTGCCAGTCGTTAAATCAGGAAGTCCTGTCGTTGCTCAGGGCGCCGCCGCCGTCGCGCTCAAGGTCCATTGCGCGACGAGCTCGGGCAATTGCCGCATGTCGTCGAAGACGTGACGCGCGCCGGCCGCATGCAGGCGATCGATCTGCGCATCGCTCGCATGACCGCCGCCGACGAAGCCGAGCACCGTCATGCCCGCCGCCGTCGCCGCCGTCGCGCCGGTCACGCTGTCTTCGACGACGAGGCACGCACCCGGCGCGAGACCGAAGCCGCGCGCCGCCGCGAGATAGACGTCGGGCGCGGGCTTCGGATTCGGCACCGAGTCGGCGCAGTACAGGCGGTCGCCGAAGAAGCGCGCGAGACCCGTGCGCGCCAGCACCGTCTCGACATAAGGCCGGTAGCTGTTGCTCGCGCAGCCTTTGACGAGCGGCACCTGGGCGAGCGCCGCCTCGATGCCGTCGACAGCCGGCGCCTGCACGGCCGCCGCTTCGACCGAGCGGCGGATCGCGTCGATGTCGGCGGCGCCGAGCGTCCTGCCGAGCCGCGCCGCTGCGTCCCGCAGCACGCGCTCGATGCGCAGGCCGAGCAGCGGCAGCACGACCGCTTCGACATCGGCGCCGGGCCAGCGCGCTTCGAGTTCGCGCACGAGCATGCGCGCGGCCACGGCTTCGCTGTCGATCAGCACGCCGTCGCAATCGCAGATCAACGCGAATTGACGCATGCCGGCCGCCGCCGTGTCCACAGACGCGCCCGCGCCTTGTTGCGCACCTGCCGTCATTTGACCGCCCCGAACGTGAGACCGCGCACCAGCTGCTTCTGCGACAGCCAGCCGACGATCAGGATCGGCGCGACCGCGAGCAGCGATGCAGCGGAGAGCTTGGCCCAGAACAGGCCCTCGGGGCTCGAATACGAGGCGATGAACACGGTCAGCGGCGCCGCGTTCGAACTCGACAGATTGATGCTCCAGAACGCCTCGTTCCACGACAGGATCACGAGCAGCAGCGCGGTCGAGGCAAGCCCCGGCAGCGACATCGGCATCAGCAGATAGACGATCTCCTGCCACGTCGCCGCGCCGTCGATGCGTCCGGCTTCGAGAATGTCGCGCGGAATCTCGGCGAAGTACGTGAACGACATCCACACCGCGATCGGCAGATTGATCAGCGTGTAGACGATCACGAGACCCGACACCGTATCGAGCAGGCCGCTGTTCTTCCACAGCAGATAGATCGGCACCAGCACGCCGACCGACGGCATCATCTTGGTCGAGAGCATCCACAGCAGCACTTTCTGCGTGCGGCGCGTCGGGAAGAAGGCCATCGCATAGGCGGCCGGCACCGCGAGAATCAGGCACAGCAGCGTGACGCCGACCGAGATCAGCACCGAGTTCCACGCGAACGAGAAGTAGTTGCTGCGCGCGAACACCTCGCGGAAGCTGTCGAGCGTCGGCGTGAAAAACAGCGACGACGAATAGGCCTGCTGCTCGGTCTTGAACGCGGTGATCGTCATCCAGAAGATCGGGAAGAACAGCAGCAGCGCAACGAGCCAGGCGATCACGCCGGGAATGGCGCGGGTCACCGTCTCGAACGGCGATTTGGTCGGCACCGCAACCGGCTGCGTCGTCGAGGCAGACGTAGAGGTGGGCGTAGAAGCAGCGTGGCTCATTTTTCGTACTCCCCTTTGAGGTTCTTCGCGAGCATCCGCACGAGGAAGAACGACACGATATTGGCCAGCACGACCGCGAGAATGCCGCCCGCCGAGGCGAGACCGACGTCGAACTGCTGCAGGCCCAGCGAGAAGATCAGGTACGACAGGTTGGTGGTCGCATTGCCCGGACCGCCGCCCGTGGTCGTATAGATTTCGGCGAAGATCGACAGCAGGAAGATCGTCTCCATCATCACCACGACCGCGATTGCGCGTCTCAGATGCGGCAGCGTGATGTAGAAGAACATCGAGAACGGACCCGCGCCGTCGATCTTCGCGGCTTCCTTCTGCTCCTGGTCGAGCGACTGGATCGCCGTGAACAGGATCAGGAACGCGAACGGCAGCCACTGCCACGCGACGATCATGATGACCGCGGTCAGCGGATAGTCGGCGAACCAGTCGACCGGCTGCATGCCGAGCGCGCGCATCGCTTGCGCGACGAGGCCGTACACCGGGTGCAGGATCATGTTCTTCCAGATCAGCGCGGAGACGGTCGGCATCACGAAGAACGGCGCGATCGCGAGCAGCCGCGCGACGCCCTGGCCGTAGAACTTGCGGTCGAACAGCACCGCCATCAGCACGCCGCCGCCCACCGTGATGACGAGCACCGAGACGATCAGCTCGATCGTGTGCACGATCGACGGGATGAACGACGGATCGGTCGCGAGATAGCGGTAATTGTCGAGGCCGGCGAAACCGCGCAGGTCCGGATTCAGCAGGTTGTAGCGCGAGAACGAGAACCAGATCGTCATCGCGAGCGGAATCGCCATCCACAGCACGAGTACGCCGACCGACGGCATCACGAGCCAGCGGGCCGAATTCGCCTTGCGGGCTTCGCGTTCTTTTTCGGACTGAGGAGGAGCTTGCATGAGGGGCAGGCGCAAAGGACGCATGATGGATCACCTGTTCGGTAATGCGCGGGGCGTTCGCCTGAACCGCGCGGACGTCATCGGCATCATGTGCGATGGCGTGCCACGTGAGCCTCGTAAGCCGCACGAAACGCGGCGCAGGCGAACGGCCCGCTGTACTGCGGGAGCCGGCCGACGTGGATCGGCCGGCGTGTGACGCATCGATCGACGTGGGAGTGGGCCGCCGGACCGGTTGCTTGCGGCCACGCCCGCGCGAGTCGATGCGTTGCTTCTCGTCTTGCTCTTCGCGTTGCTTCGCGCGTTACTTCTGGTATCCGGCCTGCTTCACCGCGCGATCGGCGGCGGCATTGCCGGCCGCGAGCGCCTGATCGACCGTCATCTGACCGGCAATCGCGCCCGACACGCTCTGGCCGACCACCGTGCCGAACGACTGGAACTCGGGAATCCCGACGAACTGCACGCCGGTGTACGGCACGGGCTTGAGCGTCGGATGATCGGGGTCGGCCGTCTGGATCGCCTTCAGCACGAAGTCGCCGAACGGCGCGGCCTGCCGGTACTCGGGGCGCGCATAGGTGGACTGGCGCGTGCCCGGCGGCACCGAGGCCCAGCCTTCATCCTTCGCGACCAGCCCGATGTAGTCCTTCGAGGTCGCCCACGTAATGAACTTCTTCGCCGCGTCGGCCTGCTTCGACGACTTCGGAATCGCCAGCGCCCAGGCCCACAGCCAGTGCGAACCCTTCGGCGTGACCTCGACCGGCGCCGCGGCGAAGCCGACCTTGTCGGCGATCTGCGACTGCTGCTTGTTGTAGAGCATGCCGGCCGCGACGGTCGCGTCGATCCACATCGCGCACTTGCCCGAGGACATCAGCGTGAGGTTCTCGTTGAAGCCGTTCGAACTCGCTCCCGGCGGGCCGTCCTTCCTCAGCAGATCGACGTAGAACGTCATCGCCTTCTTCCATTCCGGCGAGGTCAGTTGCGCGTTCCACTTCTCGTCGAACCAGCGGCCACCGAACGTGTTCACGAGCGTGGTCGCATACGCCATGTTCTCGCCCCAGCCCGCCTTGCCGCGCAGGCAGATGCCGTACTGTTCCTTCGATTTGTCGGTGAGCTTGTCGGCGAATTGCGCGATCTGGTCGTAGGTCGGCTGATCGGGCATCTTCAGGCCGGCCTTGTCGAACAGGTCCTTGCGGTAATAGGTCATCGAGCTTTCGACGTAGAACGGCAGCGCATACAGCTGGCCGTTGGCGGAGAGACCGTCGCGCGCCGTCTTCACGACGTCGTCGAGGTCATAGCTCGCGGGCAGGTTCGTGAGCGGCGCGAGCCAGCCGCGCTTGCCCCACTGCGGCGTTTCGTATGCGCCGATCGTCATCACGTCGAACTGGCCGCTGCCGGTCGTGATGTCGGTCGTCGCGCGCTGGCGCAGCACGTTTTCCTCGAGGATCACCCAGTTCAGCTTGATGTCCGGATTCGCCTTTTCGAATGCGGGCGAGAGCTTCTTCAGCTCGATCATGTCCGGATTGTTCAGCGTGGCGATCGTGATGGTCGCCGCCGACGCGCTCAGCGCGAAGCAGGTCGCCGCGCCGGCACTCAGCGCCTTCAGCGCGGTTTTGAGAGCGGGTTTCATTGCTGTCTCCTTTTTGGGTACGTTCTGGGTACGTTATGTCGTGCTGCTTTGGTTTCGCGCGTTCGCTTTGCACGTTCGCTTTGCGCGTTCATTTCGCGCATTCGCTTCGCCAAGTGACGCGCCGCCGGGAGCGGGCAAGGTGCCCGCTCCCGGTCCGTTCCTCAACTCATCCAGTTGCCGCCGTCGACGTTCAGCGTTTGCGCGGTGATGTAGTCCGCATCGGCCGAGGCGAGAAACAGCGCGGCGCCGGTCAGGTCGTCGGGCAGGCCCATGCGGCCGAGCGGCACCGCCTCGCCGACGAGGCGCTTCTTCTCGCCGAGCGGCCGGTTTTCGTAGCGCGCGAACAGCGCGTCGACCTCGCTCCACATCGGCGTATCGACAACGCCGGGTGCGATGCCGTTCACATTGATCTTGTGCGGCGCGAGCGCGAGCGCCGCCGACTGCGTATAGCTCAGCACCGCCGCCTTGGTCGCGCAGTAATGCGAGACGAGCGCCTCGCCGCGCCGGCCGGCCTGCGAGGACATATTGATGATCTTGCCGCCGTGGCCCTGCTCCACCATCCGGCTCGCCACCGCCTGCATCAGGAAGAACATGCCCTTCACGTTGACCGAAAAGAGCCGGTCGAACACGTCCCAGGATTCGTCGAGCAGCGGGCGCATGTCGAACAGCGCCGCGTTGTTGAAGAGGATGTCGATCTGGCCGAAGCGTTCGAGCGCGGCCGCCACGATGCGGGCGATGTCGTCGCGGCGCGTAACGTCGGCGCTTACGCAGAAGACGCGCTCGCCGTGCGCGGCGCGCAGCGCGGCGCCGAAACTGTCGGCGGGCTTCAGGTCGACGAGCACGCAGCGCGCGCCCTCGTCGAGATAGCGCCGGGCCACGGCCTCGCCGATGCCGCTTGCCGCGCCCGTCAGAATCGCCACTTTGTCCTGCAATCGTGCCGCCACGGCCTGTCTCCGGTTCGTTTTGCATTCCGCTGCGCAGTGAGCGAACGCTCATTGATCGAGCAATTGCTCCGTTGATGATCGAATGATCGGATACGGACCGGGTCATGTCAAGGCGCCTCGCCAGATTTCGATGGTGCAGCGCGGCAGGAGCGGCGGCGCGGCCGCCCACACGGCCTGACGACAAAAATCGCGATACGTTATATCATTTCGGCCTCATCGCACTCTTGCGCGGCGATCCGCAAGCGGTTGCCGCCCGAAGGCGTCGCCGCGTCTTCCCGCGTATTCGTCACCGCCACGCCAGGTGGCTCATTCAACTCTCACGCAACAGGACACCACGATGAAACGAATCGGCTCGATGTTGACCGGGGCGCAGCGCGCGCTGAAGCTGTCGAAGTATCTGCTGGCGTCCGGGCTCGCCGCCCTCGCCGTCGGCCACGGCGCGTTCGCCGCCGAAGCTCAGGCCGGCGCGAAAATCCCGGTGGTCGCGGCGGAAAATTTCTACGGCGACGTGGTGCGGCAACTCGGCGGCGAGCGCGTCGACGTGACGAGCATCCTCAGCAATCCGGACCAGGACCCGCATCTGTTCGAAGCGAGCCCGGCCACCGCGCGCGCGTTGCAGCATGCGAGCCTTGTCGTCTACAACGGCGCCGATTACGATCCGTGGATGGCAAAATTGCTGGCCGCTTCGAAAGGCGCGCAGCGCACCGTGATCGTCGCGGCCGACCTCACCGGCAGGAAAGGCGGCGACAATCCGCACCTGTGGTACGACCCGGCGACGATGCCGAAAGTCGCGCGCGCGATCCACGACGCGCTCGGCGCGGCTGACCCGGCGCACAAGTCGGCGTACGATGCGAACCTCGCGAAGTTTCTCGATTCGCTGAAGCCGATCGACGCGAAGGTCGCCGAACTGCACGGCCGCTATGCGGGCCTGCCGGTCACGGCGACCGAGCCGGTGTTCGGCTACATGTCGGACGCGATCGGCCTCGGTATGCGCAACCAGCGCTTCCAGCTCGCCACGATGAACGACACCGAAGCAAGCGCGGCCGATATCGCCGCATTCGAACGCGACCTGCGCGACCAGCGCGTGCGCGTACTGATCTACAACAGCCAGGCCACCGAGGCGCTGACCCAACGCATGCTGAAGCTCGCGCAACAATCGAAGGTCCCGACGCTGAGCGTCACCGAAACGCTGCCGGCCGGCAAGACCTATCAGACGTGGATGCTCACGCAGCTCGACGCGCTCGGCAAGGCGCTCGCCGCGGGCGACACGAACGCGGCACAAGGCGCAAGCGCCAAAGGAACCACTCCATGACTTCGACTGGCCGCCATGCGCCAGCGGGTACTTCAACGGGCCCGTCGCCCGGAACACCCACCACCGCCGCCGGCGCCGTCCGACGCGACACGCCCGTGCTCGAACTCAAGCGCGTGACGCTCGAACTCGGCGAACGCACGATCCTGCGCGACACCAGCTTCGTCGTGAACCAGGGCGAGTTCATCGGCGTGCTCGGGCCGAACGGCGCGGGCAAGACGACGCTGATGCGCGCGGTGCTCGGCCTCGTGCCGGCCGCGGGCGGCACGATCCGCGTGCTCGGGCAGGCGGTCGAGCGCGGCAATGCCTCGATCGGCTACATGCCGCAGACGCGCAGCGCCCTCGCGGGCCGCCGCGTGCGCGGGCGCGATTTCGTCGCGATGGCCGCCGACGGTCATCGCTGGGGCCTGCCGCATGCGGATGCGAAAACGCGCGCGGACGTCGATCGCGTGCTCGAACTGGTCGGCGCAACCGGCCTCGCCAAACGGCCGCTGTCGGAGCTGTCGGGCGGCGAGCGGCAGCGGCTGCTGCTCGCGCAGTGCCTGCTCGGCAACCCGAAGCTGCTGCTGCTCGACGAACCGTTGATCAGCCTCGATCCGCATCATCAGAAGAGCGTCGTCGAACTCGTGCGGCGCGTGCAGCAGGAGCTCGGCATCGCGGTGCTGTTCTCCGCGCACGAACTGAATCCGCTCCTGAACTCGATCGATCGCGTGCTGTATCTCGGCAGCGGCGTCGCGGCGCTCGGCACCGTCGACGAGGTCATTACGCGGCCGGTACTGTCGCGCCTCTATGGCTCGCCGATCGACGTGATGCGCGTTAATGGCCGCATCTTCGTGATGTCGGGCGGCGTCGAAGTCGAGAAGCACGATCACGAGCATGAACACGACGAGGACGGCGGACATTCGCACGCTCATTCTCACTCGCACGACCACGGCCACGGTCATGCGCACAAACCCTCGCACGGCCATTCGAACCCGCACGACTCACGCGACGGACACAAGCACGATGTTTGAATACGATTTCATGGTGAACGCATTCGCGGCGTCGGGGATCGTCGCGGTGCTGGCCGGCGTGGTCGGCTATTTCCTCGTGATGCGCGGACAGACCTTCGCCGGCCACGCGCTCTCGCACGTCGGCTTCACCGGCGCGACCGGCGCGGTGCTGATCGGCATCTCGCCGATCTGGGGGATGATCGGCTTCACGCTCGCGGCCGGCGTCGGCATGGGCGCGCTCGGCGAGCGGCTGGCGGGGCGCGACGTCGCGATCGGCGTGATTCTTTCGCTGTCGCTCGGTTTCGGCTTGCTGTTTCTGCACTTCTTCACCGCCTACGCGACCCAGGTCACGGCGCTGCTGTTCGGCAACGTGCTCGGCGTGAATGCGTCGACGCTCGGCGTGCTCGCGGCGCTCGGCGTGGTGAGCCTCGCGGCGCTCGCGGCCATCATGCGGCCGCTGCTGTTCGCCTCGCTGCAACCGGAACTGGCCGAAGCGAAGGGTGTGTCGCTGCGCCGCGTGTCGGTGCTGTTTCTCGCGATCGCCGCGCTGGCCGTGGCGGCCTGCACGCAGATCGTCGGCGTGCTGCTCGTGTTCACGCTGATGGTCGGCCCGGCCGCCGCCGCGCAGAATCTGAGCACGCGGCTCTCCACCGGGCTCGTGCTTGCTGCCGTGTTCGCGCTCGCGCAGGCATGGCTCGGCTTGACGCTCGCGTTCTATACCGACTGGCCGACGAGCTTCTGGATCACGGTGCTATCGGCGCTCGTGTATGGCGGGAGTTTGCTGAAGCGGCATTGAGCGGCGCTTACTCCGGTCACATAAGAAAACGGCGGCACGTGCATTTTCTGCACGTGCCGCCGCTCTTCATTTCACACCGTGTTTTATGGCATTTTCAGCCGAGCAACACCTTCGCGTGATGCTCAAGGTGATCTTCGATGAAGGTCGAGATGAAGTAGTAGCCGTGGTCATAACCCGCATGACGGCGCAACGTCAGCGGCTGACCCGCGGCCTTGCACGCGGCTTCGAACACGTCGGGATTCAGCTGCGTCGGCAGGAACTGATCCGCGAGGCCCTGATCGACAAGAATCCCTTGCGCGAACTTGTGCGATGCCTGCGCAACCAGTTCGCTCGCGTCGTACTGACGCCACGCTTCGCGGTCGTTGCCGAGATAGCCGCCGAACGCCTTTTCGCCCCATGGGCAACGCACCGGCGCCGCAATCGGCGCGAACGCCGACACCGACCGATAGAGGTCCGGATTGCGCAGCGCGAGCATCAACGCGCCGTGCCCGCCCATCGAGTGACCGAAGATGCCGAGGCGCGCGCCATCGACCAGCAACTCGCTCACGACCGTCTCGCGCAGTTCGTCGCGCACATACGAGTACATCCGGTAGTGCTTCGACCACGGCTCTGCAGTCGCGTCGACGTAAAAACCCGCGCCGACGCCGAAGTCCCATGCATCGCTCTCGCCCGGCACGTTCGCGCCGCGCGGGCTCGTGTCCGGCGCGATCAATGCGATGCCGTGCTGGGCCGCGAAGCGCTGCGCGCCGGCCTTGATCGGAAACGTTTCTTCCGTGCAGGTCAGTCCGGCCAGATAGAACAACGCCGGGACACGTCCCGCGTTCTCATGCAAGGCCTGCGGCGGCAGATAGACCGAGAAGCGCATCGGCAGACCGATCGTGCGCGACTCGTGCCGGTAGAAGCGCTGCTCGCCGCCATGGCTGGCGTGCGACGAGAGTAGTTCGAGCATCGCGGCGCTCCTCGCTTAGTACAGCACGACCGAACGGATCGACTCGCCCTTCTTCATCAGGTCGAAGCCCTCGTTGATGCGTTCGAGCGGCAGACGGTGCGTGATCAGGTCGTCGATATTGATCTTGCCTTCCATGTACCAGTCGACGATTTTCGGCACGTCGGTGCGGCCACGCGCGCCGCCGAACGCCGAGCCCTTCCACTCGCGGCCCGTCACGAGCTGGAACGGCCGCGTGCTGATCTCCTCGCCGGCCGCCGCGACGCCGATGATGAACGACTGGCCCCAGCCCTTGTGCGTGCATTCGAGCGCCTGGCGCATCACCTTGGTATTGCCGATGCATTCGAACGAGTAGTCGGCGCCGCCGTCGGTCAGCTGCACGATGTGATCGACGACGTTCTCGACTTCGTTCGGGTTGATGAAGTGCGTCATGCCGAACTTCTTCGCCAGTTCGACGCGGCCCGGGTTCAGATCGACGCCGATGATCTTGTCCGCGCCGACCATCTTCGCGCCCTGGATCACATTGAGGCCGATGCCGCCGAGCCCGAACACGACCACGTTCGCGCCCGCCTCGACCTTCGCCGAATACACGACCGCGCCGACGCCGGTCGTCACGCCGCAGCCGATGTAGCAGATCTTGTCGAACGGCGCGTCTTCACGCACCTTCGCGACCGCGATCTCCGGCACGACGATGTAGTTCGAGAACGTCGACGTCCCCATGTAGTGAAACAGCGGCTTGCCGTCGAGCGAGAAGCGCGAGGTCGCGTCGGGCATCAGGCCCTTGCCCTGCGTCGAGCGGATCGCCTGACACAGGTTGGTCTTGCGCGACAGACAGAACTTGCACTGGCGGCATTCGGGCGTGTAAAGCGGAATCACGTGATCGCCCTTTTTCAGCGTGCCGACGCCGGGACCGACATCGACGATCACGCCCGCGCCTTCGTGGCCGAGAATCGCCGGGAAGATGCCTTCGGGGTCGGCGCCCGACAGCGTGTAGTAGTCGGTGTGGCAGATGCCCGTCGCCTTCACTTCGATCAGGACTTCACCGGCGCGCGGACCTTCGAGATCGACTTCCTCGATCGTCAACGGGGCGCCGGCTTTCCATGCGATTGCTGCTTTGGTCTTCATCGTCAATGCTCCTGTGGGTCCGTGAGTCGGTTTGATTGTGCGGAGCGCGTCGCGGATCGGGATGCCGCGGCGCGCGCGTGTTCTGGTTCGTGCGCTGCTTCGTGTTCGACTGCGTGTTCTGGTTCGTGAGCCGGGACCATGCTTGCGCTGCGGCCGGGCTCGTGCGAGCCGTTGCTTGCTGCTGTTTGCTTGCTGTTGCTCGCTACTGCTTGCTGTTGCTTGCTGCCTGCACGGCTCGCGATTGGCGATGTCGCGTCCTGCGGCATCGCATACCGGGCGGCGGCTTGGCGCGCGAAAAGCGTAATGGTATTGCAAAGTGTGGGGCGAGAGCATGCTCGGTGACTGCGCTTCGTGCGTTGCTTGTTGCCGCGGTCGTTGTCCGCGGTCGTTGTCCGCGGTCGTTGCCAAGTGTGTTGCCGTAGTCGTTGCCGCGGTCGCTACCAGGTGTGTTGCCGTGCGTTTTGCAATATTCATTGCCGTGCTTGTTGCCTCGCCGTCCAGGATTCGTTGCAACGCCGTTGCAGCACCCATCGCCGTACTTTGCCATGCCAGTACACGTTGCCGCAGCATGGCCTCGTGCTCGCCGGGACGGCCGCCGCGTTCATCGCCGCTACCGCTACCGGGCTTCGCGCTGCGTCGTACCACCGAACCACGGCTCGACGCGGCCATACAGATCGACGAAGCGTGCATAGCGCTCCGCCAGCGCCGCATCGCCTCGCGGACCCGCCACGCGCGTCGCGCCGGGCGCGAGCGCGGCGAGATCGCGCGCATGCCAATGACCGCTCGCGAGGCCGCCGAGTATCGCGGCACCGCGCGGTGCCGCGTTCGGACAGTCGACCGCATGCAGCTCGACGTCGAGCGCATCGGCGAGCAGCTGACGCCAGCGTGGATCGACCGAGCCACCGCCCGCGAGCTTGAGCGCCGTGACCGTGGCCCCGCTCGAGCGAACCGCATCGAGCCCGGCGCGCAGCGAGAACGCAACGCCTTCGAACGCGGCGCGCATCATCGCGCCGCGCGTGTGTTCGAGCGAGAGGCCGAGCCAGCCGCCGCGCGCCTGCGGGTTGAGCCACGGCGTGCGCTCACCGGTCAGGTACGGAAGGAAGGTCAGGCCCGAAGATGCGCGGGATTCGCCGTGGGTTGCCGGGCGAGTTGTCCGGGTGGGGGCAGCGCTGAGGGCGGCGTTGCTGTCAGCGCCGAGGTCAGCGCCGGTGGGCGTGTCGGCACTCGCGCCGAAACTCGCGCTCGATACCGCGCTCATCGGCTCGCCGGACGCCCCGCTGACGGACCCGGCGGATTTGCCGTTCGCGGCACCACCAGATACAGCGCCGGACACATCGGCAACGGCATCACCGAACGCCTCGCGATACGCATCCACCCACTCATACGACAGCCAGCCGCGCACACGCTCCAGCGCAATGCCGACGTTCTGCATCGCCGCCATCCGATACCAGTGATCGCTGGCCGCGCGATAGCGATGCAGCCCCTTCACCGCCACGGGCTCGCCGCTCGCGAGGACGATGATCTGTCCGCCCGTGCCGGTGGTCAGCAGCGCATCGCCGTCCTGCGCGAGTCCGCTGCCGAGCGCCGCGCACGGCGTATCGGCGGCGCCGGTCGCGAGCACGATGCCGGCGCGCAAGCCGAGTGCCTGCGCGGCCCTCTGCGACAGCACACCGGCCGCCGCATACGACGGCGCGAGCGGCGCGAACCAGTCGCGCGGAATCCCGAGCCGCTTGAGCAGCGCCGCATCCCACACGCCGGCCGGACTGGCGAGCGCGGTCGCGCAAGCATCGGACGGATCGGTCGCGAACGCGCCGCCGAGCGCGACGCGCAGCCAGTCTTTCGGCTGCACCGCCCAACGCGTGCGGCGCGCGGTCTGCGGCTCATGCAGCACGATCCAGCGCAGCAGCGGACCGGCCATGCCAGGCGCGACCGGATTCGGCTGCGGCTCGGGCCACGCGTCGAGCAGATCGAGCGCGCGCGAGTCGGGCCATAGCAGCGCGGGACGCACGGGCTCGCCGTGCGCATCGAGCAGCACGACGCCGTGCATCTGGCCGGACAGGCCGATCGCCCGCACATCGTCGCGCAGATGCCGCGGCAGACGCGCCAGCGCCTCGACGAGCGCGTTCCACCACGTCTCTACCGCGATCTCGGCCCAGCCCGCGCGCGGCGTATCGAACGCATAAGCGACGCTCGACACCGCCTGCTCGCGGCCGTGTTCGTCGACGACTGCCGCTTTGAGGGAACCGGTGCCGAGGTCGATGCCGAGAAAACTCATGGGTGCGAGGACGTCGAAATAAGGATGAAGGAGGGACTGGAAGCGAAGCAGGAAACGCGGCTGGAAACATGGCTAGAAGCGCGGCCGGAGGCGCGGCTGGAAGCGCAACTGGAAACAGCCCCCCAAGCGCCGCAAAACACGCGGCCAGAAGCAACGTCCGGCGCACGGCCCGCAAGCACCGCAAACCCGCCAAACGCGGGTTAACCCCGCCATGCCGCGAACCATCTCAAAACAGGACTATGCTGCGAGCGAGATACACGTTATTGATTCTCACACATATCCCCGCGCGCGACGCATCCGTGCCGCGCGCCGGCGCACCCTGCCCGCACTCGCCGCCACACAGGGCCCGCCGCCGATCCGCCGGGGATGCAGCCACGATAAACCGCGTGCCGGCCTTCGATCCGGCTTTCAAACGAGGCCCGCGCATATCGTCACCGGGAATGCCGGAATAGCCGCGCGCGGTCTTGTAGCGGATTTTCGTCCCCGATACCTTGGAGTCATTCCAAAACAGATGGTGGAGACAGACGATATGCAAGCGAACACGGTTCACCCGTGCGACGAACGCCTGCCCGCGGGCCAGTTGCTCACCCTCGGCATCCAGCACGTGCTGGTCATGTACGCCGGCGCAGTCGCGGTACCGCTCATCATCGGCGCGGCGCTCAAGCTGCCGAAAGACCAGATCGCGTTCCTGATCAGCGCCGACCTGTTCTCGTGCGGCATCGCCACGCTGATCCAAACGCTCGGGCTGTGGATCTTCGGCATCCGTCTGCCCGTCATCATGGGCTGCACGTTCGCGGCCGTCGGGCCGATGGTCGCGATCGGCACCAATCCCTCGCTCGGCATTCTCGACATCTTCGGCTCGACGATCGCGGCCGGCGTGATCGGCATTCTGGCCGCGCCGATGGTCGGCAAGCTGCTGCGCTTCTTCCCGCCGGTCGTGATCGGCGTCGTGATTTCGGTGATCGGCCTCTCGCTGATGGAAGTCGGCATCAACTGGGCGGCGGGCGGCGTCGGCAATCCCGACTATGGCAATCCGGTCTACCTTGGCCTGTCGCTGCTCGTGCTGACGCTGATCCTGCTCATCAACAAGTTTGCCCGGGGGTTCGTCGCCAATATCTCGGTGCTGCTCGGCATCGTCGCCGGCTTCGTGATCGCGCTGCTGCTCGGCCGCGTCAACATGGACGGCGTCACGCACGCGCCGTGGGTCGGCTTCGTGATGCCGTTCCACTTCGGTCTGCCGCACTTCGACCCGCTCTCGATCGCGACGATGGTCACGGTCATGTTCGTCACGTTCATCGAATCGACGGGCATGTTCCTCGCGGTCGGCGACATGGTCAATCGTCCGGTCGATCAGAAGACGCTGGTGCGCGGCCTGCGCGTCGACGGGCTCGGCACGCTGATCGGCGGCATCTTCAACTCGTTCCCGCATACGTCGTTTTCGCAGAACGTCGGACTGATCGGCGTGACCGGCGTGAAGAGCCGCTTCGTCTGCGCGGTGGGCGGCGTGATCCTCGTGCTGCTCGGCCTGTTCCCGAAGATGGCGCAGGTGGTCGCCTCGGTGCCGGCGTTCGTGCTCGGCGGCGCGGGCATCGTGATGTTCGGCATGGTCGCGGCGAACGGCATCAAGGTGCTCTCGCGCGTCGACTTCGTGAAGAATCACCACAACCTGTTCATCGTCGCGGTCAGCATCGGCCTCGGGCTCGTGCCGGTCGTGTCGCCGCACTTCTTCTCGCAACTGCCGCCGGCGCTGTCGCCGCTGCTGCATAGCGGGATTCTGCTGGCGTCAGTGTCGGCGGTCGTGCTGAACCTGATCTTCAACGGCGTGAAGAGCGAGAAGAAGGCGCGCTGCGAGATCCGCCGCGCCGGACACGATCTCGACACGAGCGCGGGCAGCGAGCCGCCGCATAACGAGATGCTGCGGGCGGCGGATTTGCATTGAGCTTTGGTGGGTGCCGGCGGCGGGTTCGGGTTTGGATTTCGGTTTGGGTTCGCCGTGTCGTGGGTGAAGTCTTCGACGCAAGCGCAGGCGCAGGCGATGAATCGCGCCATGGCAGGACGCTGGGCACCGTGGATTGTGCTTTGAGCGTCGCCGAGCAAGTACCGGCCCCGCTCATCTACTGCCACCTGATTTGCCATCGCCTCGCTTGAAGCCCATTCGGCTTCTCGGCGCGACGGATACCGCACACAAACAGAAAAGCCACGGCACGCCGTGGCTTTTCTGTTTGCTGCGCCGCTTGCTTGCGCGAGCGGTGGGCGGTTCCCTCTACTTCGCCGGGCGCCGCCGCGCCAGCACGTTACCGACTGCCGACGCTCACCCCGCCGTCGCCGCCGAAGCTGCGACCGGCGCGCTCGCCGCACCGTAGTCGACCGGCGCGTCCGCGGGACGCGGCTGGTCGCCGGTGTGCTCGATCCAGCCGCCGCCGAGCGCCTGGTACAGCGTGACCAGGTTTTCGAGGCGCTGCATGCGCGCGGTAATCAGCGACTGCTGCGACGAATACAGATCGGTCTGCGCGGTCAGCACCGACAGATAGCTGTCGACGCCGTTCTTGTAGCGCAGGTTCGACAGATCGAGGCGACGCTGCTCGGCCGACGTATTGCGCTCGAGCGCCTGAATCTGCTGATCGTAGGTGCCGCGCGCCGCAAGCCCGTCCGCCACTTCGCGGAAGGCCGTCTGGATCGCCTTTTCATACGTGGCGATCTGCACGTTCTTCTCGATGTTGGCGAGATTGAGGTTGGCGATGTTCTGGCCACCCTCGAAGATCGGCAGCGTGATCGACGGCGCGAAGCTCCACGCCGCCGAGCCCGGCTTGAACAGCCCGCCGAGCGTCGGGCTCAGCGTGCCGAAGCTGCCGGTCAGCGAGACCTTCGGGAAGAACGCCGCGCGCGCCGCGCCGATATTCGCGTTGGCCGCGAGCAGGTTCTCCTCGGCCTCCATGATGTCGGGACGGCGCGTGAGCAGGTCGGACGGCAAGCCCGCCGGAATGTCCGTGAGCAGATTCTGGTCGTTCAGCTGCAAGCCCGGCGGCAGATCGGCCGGCAACGGCTCGCCGACCAGCAGCACGAGCGCGTTTTCAGCCTGCGCCCGCAAACGCGCCTGCGCCTGCAGATTGGCGCTCGCGGTCTCGACGACCGTTTGCGCCTGGCGCAGATCGAGTTCCGAACCCGTGCCGTTGTCGAACTGCAGCTTCGTGATGCGGTACGACTCCTGCGCGTTCGTCAGCGTGTCCTGCGTGACCTTCAGCAGATCGTCGAGTTCGAGCAGCGTCAGGTACTGGTTCGCGACCTGCGAGACCAGCGAAATTTCCGCGGCCTTGCGCGCCTGCGCCGTACCGAGATACGTCGCCAGCGCCTGGTCCTTGAGGCTCTGCACGCGCCCGAAGAAGTCGATTTCCCACGACGCATTCAGCCCCACCGAATACGTGTTGGAAATGGTCGGGCCGTTGGGCGAGATCAGCAGGTCGCGCGGCGTGCGCTGCCGGCTTTGCGACCCCGCGGCATTGAGCGTCGGGAACAGACCTGCGCGCACGATCCGGTACTGCGCGGCCGACGCCTGCATGTTCAGCACCGACACACGCAGATCACGGTTGTTCTTCAGCGCGATTTCGATGAGCCGCTGCAAGCGCTGATCGACGAAAAACTCGCGCCAGCCGATGTCGGCGGCGGCCTGGCCGTTCGCGCTGCGCGCGCCCGGAGCGCCGGGCTGCGTGTCGTACACGCCGCCCGTCGGGAAGGTCGCCGTGACGGGCGCGGCGGGGCGCTCGTAGTGCGGCGCCATCGTGCAACCCGCGGCGAGCAGCGCGACCGCCACTGCAATCAAAGAATGTTTTTGCATCTCAATGTCCATCCTTGCCCGAGTCATGGTCAGCCGACCCGCCTGCCGAACCGCCACCCTGCGGTTCATGCGGATGGTGCTGTTCGTAGTGGCGCAGCGCCTCGTCCGGGTCTTCCTTCTCGCCGCCGAACTTCGCGCGGATCACGACGAAGAACATCGGGATCATGAAGATCGCGAGGAAGGTCGCCGTCAACATACCGCCGATCACGCCGGTGCCGATCGCGTGCTGGCTGGCCGAGCCCGCGCCGTTACTGATCGCGAGCGGCAGCACGCCGAGAATGAACGCGAGCGAGGTCATCAGGATCGGGCGCAGCCGCAGACGCGCCGCTTCGAGCGCGGCCTCGATCGGCCCCATGCCTTCGCCCTGCTGCAGTTCGCGCGCGAATTCCACGATCAGAATCGCGTTCTTCGCCGACAGGCCGACCGTGGTCAACAGACCCACCTGGAAGAACACGTCGTTCTCGAGCCCGCGCAAGGTCGCGGCCAGCAGTGCGCCGATCACGCCGAGCGGCACCACCATGATCACCGAGAACGGGATCGACCAGCTTTCATACAGCGCCGCGAGACACAGGAACACGACGAGGATCGAGATGCCGTACAGGATCGGCGCCTGCGAACCGGACTGGCGTTCCTGCAGCGACAGCCCCGTCCACTCGTAGCCGACGCCGGGCGGCAGCTTCGTGACGAGCGCTTCCATCGCCGCCATGGCTTGACCGGTCGACTTGCCCGGTGCGGCCGCGCCCTGGATTTCCACCGACGAGATACCGTTGTAGCGCTCGAGCTTCGGCGAACCGAACGTCCACTCGGTGCTCGCGAAGGCCGAGAACGGCACCATCGTGCCGGCGTTGTTGCGCACGAACCAGGCATTCACGTCTTCCGGTTTCATGCGGAACGGCGCGTCGCCCTGCAGGTACACCTTCTTGATCCGGCCGTCGGTATCGAGGAAGTTGTTGACGTACTGCGACGCCCACGCGATCGAGAACGTCTGGTCGATCGCGGCGAGCGACACGCCAAGCGCGGCGGCCTTCTCGTGGTCGATGTTCACCTTGAACTGCGGCGTGTCGTTCAGGCCGTTCGGACGCACCTGCGCGAGCGTCGGGTCCTTCGCGGCGAGACCGAGCAGCATGTTGCGCGCTTCCATCAGCTTCGCGTGACCGATACCGGCGCGGTCCTGCAGCTGGAAGTCGAAGCCCGCTGCCGTGCCGAGTTCAGGAATCGACGGCGGATTGACCGGATACACGAGCGCGTTCTTGTAGCTGCTGAAGTGCATGAAGAGACGGCCCACGAGCGCCTGCACCTTCTGGTCCGCATGCTGGCGCTCGCCGTAGTCCCGCATCCGCACGAACACGAGACCCGCGTTCTGGCCGCGGCCGGCGAAGCTGAAGCCGTTCACCGTGAAGGTCGACTCGACGATTGCCTTCTCGTCGTTGAGCAGGTAGTCGGACACGTCCTTCAGCGCGCGCGCCGTGGTTTCCTGAGTCGAGCCGGTCGGCGTCTGCACGAGCACGAACATCGTGCCCTGGTCTTCATCAGGCAGGAACGACTTCGGCAGACGCACGAACAGCAGGCCGACCGCGAAGATCACCACCATGTAGATGATGAGCCAGCGGCCCGAGCGCTTGATCACGTGGTGCACGCCCGAGTGGTACTTGTCGCGGCTCGCGTTGAAGGTGCGGTTGAACCAGCCGAAGAAACCGGTGGCCTTTTCGTGATGCCCCTTCGGAATCGGCTTGAGGATCGTCGCGCACAGCGCCGGCGTCAGAATCAGCGCGACGAGCACGGACAGCACCATCGCCGCGACGATCGTCAGCGAGAACTGCCGGTAGATCGCGCCGACCGAGCCGCCCGAGAACGCCACCGGCACGAACACCGCCGACAGCACGAGCGCCACGCCGACGAGCGCGCCGGTGATCTGGTCCATCGCCTTGCGGGTTGCCTCGCGAGGCGATAAGCCCTCTTCCTGCATGACCCGCTCGACGTTTTCCACCACCACGATCGCGTCGTCCACCAGCAGGCCGATTGCGAGCACGAGGCCGAACATCGACAGCACGTTGATCGAGAAGCCGACCACGCTCATGATCGCGAACGTGCCGAGCAGCACCACCGGCACCGCGATCGTCGGGATCAGCGTGGCGCGCAGGTTCTGCAGGAACAGGTACATGACGAGGAACACCAGCACGATACCTTCGAGCAGCGTCTTGACCACTTCCTCGATCGACAGGCGCACGAACGGCGTCGTGTCGTACGGGTACTGGACGACGAGACCGTGCGGGAAGTACTTCGACAGTTCGGCGACCTTTGCCCGCACCGCTTTCGCAGTGGCGAGCGCGTTCGCGCCCGTAGCGAGCTGGATACCGAAGCCTGCCGTCGGCTGGCCGTTGTACTTGGTGTCGAAGTTGTAGTTTTCGCCGCCGAGCTCGATGTGCGACACGTCGCGCAGACGCACCTGCGAACCGTCCGGATTGACCTTCAGCAGGATGTTGCCGAACTGCTCGGGCGTATTGAGCAGCGTCGCCTCGGTGATCGTGGCCTGCAGCACCTGGCCCGGCACCGACGGCGTGCCGCCGAGCGCGCCGCCCGCGACCTGCACGTTCTGCGCCTGCAGCGCGGCCTGCACATCGACCGGCGTGAGCGAGAAGTTGTTCAGCTTGTTCGCGTCGAGCCAGATCCGCATCGCGTACTGCGAGCCGAACAGCGTCACCGTGCCGACCCCGTCGATACGGCTGACCGGGTCTTCGATGTTCGACGCCACGTAGTTCGCGAGGTCGTACTTGGACATGCTGCCGTCGGTCGAGACGAACGCCATCACCAGCAGGAAGCTGCTGCTCGACTTCGTGACCTTGGTGCCGAGCTGCTGCACCGCCTGCGGAAGCAGCGGCGTGGCGAGCTGCAGCTTGTTCTGCACCTGCACCTGCGCGATGTCAGGGTTGGTGCCGGCCGCGAACGTCAGCGTGATGGTTGCCGTGCCCGAATCGTCCGAGGTCGACGCGAGGTACAGCAGGTGGTCGAGACCGCTCATCTGCTGCTCGATCACCTGCGTGACGGTGTTTTCCACCGTCTTTGCCGAGGCGCCCGGATACGTTGCGCTGATCTGGATGGACGGCGGCGCGATGGTCGGGTATTGCGCGATCGGCAGCGTAAACACCGACGCGATACCCGCGAGCATCAGGATGATGGCGATCACCCAGGCAAAAATCGGGCGATCGATAAAGAACTTTGCCATGAAGCGGGCTCCCTGTTATTACGCGCCCGATGCAGCGGAAGCGGGTTGAGCCGCGGGTTGCGCCGGTTGCGCGCCGCTGGCGGCCGGCGCGCCTTGCGCGGCCGCGCCGGAAGCCGCATCGCCGGGCAGTTGCGCCGGCACGGGCTTGACCTGCTGGCCGGGGCGCGCCTTGTCGGTGCCCTGGACGATCACGCGGTCGCCGGCCTTCAGGCCGTCTGCGATCACCCAGTACGAGCCGAACGTGCCCGAGGTGACGAGCGGACGCAGCTCGACCTTGTTGTCGGTATCGACGACGAGCGCGGTAGGCTGACCCTTCTGGTCGTGCGTGACGCCTATTTGCGGAACGATGAGCGCGTTCTGGTTCACGCCTTCCTCGATCTTCGCGCGCACGAACATGCCCGGCAGCAGCACGTGGTCCGCGTTCTTGAAGATGGCGCGCACCGTGACCGAGCCGGTGCTCTGGTCGACGGTGACGTCGGTGAACTGCAGCTTTCCCTTCTCCGGATAGACCCGGCCGTCTTCGAGCACGAGCGACACCTGGGCCGCGTCCGGGCCACTCGTCTTCAGACGCCCTTCCTGCACTTCGCGGCGCAGCTTCAGGCCGTCGAGGCTCGATTGCGTGAGGTCGACGTAGACCGGATCGAGCTGCTGGACCGTCGCCATCAGCGTGGCCTGGCTCGCCTGCACGTACGCGCCCGGCGTGACCTGCGACACGCCGATCTGGCCGGTCACGGGCGAGGTTACGTCGGTATAGCCGAGGTTGATCTGCGCGGTGTCGACCGCGGCCTTGCCGGCGGCGACATCGGCGGCGGCCTGGCCTTCGGCGGCAACCGCGTTGTCGTAGTCCTGCTTGCTGACCGCGTTGGCGGCGACCAGCACCTTGTAGCGGTTGGCCTGCGCGGTGGTCGACACGAGGTTCGCCTGCGCCTTCGCGAGCGACGCCTTCGCGTTATTCAGCGAGGCGATGTACGGTGCCGGATCGATCTTGTAGAGGCGTTGACCCGCCTTGACCTGACTGCCTTCCGTGAACTCGCGGTGCAACACGATGCCGTCCACCCGTGCGCGGACTTGCGCGACGAGGAACGCACTGGTGCGGCCGGGGAGTTCGGTGACGACCGGCACGGTCGTCGGCTGGAGGGTGACGACGCCGACTTCGGGCGTCTGGGGCGGCGGGGCAGATTGTTTTGGTCCGCATGCCGCCAGCAAGATGGCAGCCGTCGCGGCACTGATTAAGCGGAATGGAACCCGTTCGACGCGCATGGAGCAACCTCTGTCAAAGACTGAGAAGAAAAAGTGCGCGCATCCCTACCCCGGGGACGACTGCGCACACATGCGTCTTGCGACGCTTGACCGGTAGCCCGTGAATGCGAACCGCGCCTGCAGGGGCACCTGTGTGAAATGTGCGAACCCGGGAATGCCGCACGGCGCCACGCTTTCCGGCACGGCGCAACAGCGTTCTGAAAGGCAACAGTGACGGATATTAACCGTTGATCCCGGCTTGGGCTATCCAATCGTGGGATGCTATTATATATACATTCACGAATGCATGTAAAAGTGCGTTTACTTCTCTTGCGGGCCGGGGACTTGCAAGTTCGCTTCGCTATTCGCTTAATAGTAGTCAGATTGTCATCGGGCTGACTTAAAACAGCCCGGGGAAACCCCGCAATCAGGGCAAGTCATTCCTAATATGGCCAGAAAAACCAAAGAAGAGGCATTGGAGACGCGCAACCGGATTCTCGACGCGGCCGAACTGGTCTTTTTCGAGAAAGGCGTATCGCGCACCTCGCTGGCTGATATCGCACAGGCCGCGGGCGTCACGCGCGGGGCGATCTACTGGCACTTCGCGCACAAGAGCGAGCTGTTCAACGAGATGTTCGACCGCGTGCTGCTGCCGCTCGACGAACTGAAGGCCGCCTCGCTCGACCCGAACGAAACCGATCCGCTCGGGCGTCTCGTGGAAGTCTGCATGGTCTGTCTGCGCGACACCGCCAACGACCCGCGCCGCCGCCGCGTGTTCGACATCCTGTTTCTGAAATGCGAGCTGGTCGAGGACATGGGGCCGATGATGGAGCGCTATCAGACCAATATGCGCGAAGGGCTGACGAAAATCGAAGGCGGTCTGCGCAACGCGATCTCCAAGGGACAGTTGCCCGAGGATCTCGACACGAAGCTCGCCGCGGCGATGGTCCATTCGTTCGTCGGCGGCGCGCTGCGCGACATGCTGTTCCTGCCCGACGCCACCGATTTCGGCACGCACGCGCAGCAGATGGTGGAAGGCATCTTCGACGCGCTGCGCCTGAGCCCCGCGTTGCGCAGAAAGGTGGCCTGAGCGGCCCGAGCCACCCGGTTCATGCGGCACGCAGATTCATGCGTACCGCCACCGCCGTCCGCGGGATTCAGGCAAGCGCCTTGCGCGCCCGCGCCGCCTGATTCGACACATAGATGTTGCTGCGCTCGAGCGGCACGCCGCCCTGTACCGCCGCGATCCACGCATCCGTGCTCGCCACCGCCGCGAAGCGCGACTGCAGCACCACGCTGAACACGCGATGAATCTCCTCCGCGCTCGCAAAACCCGCGCTGTTCTCGTACGGCACCGAGCCCGTCGCGTCGTGCAGGAATTCGACCGCGAGCCCGGCATGCACCGCGTGGTTGATCGTCGATGCGTCGCAGTTGTGCGTCATGTAGCCGGTGACGGTTAGCGTGTCGATCTGACGGGAGACGAGCCAGTCGGCCAGATCGGTGCCGGCAAAGGCGCTCGGCAGCGACTTCTCGACATGGTGGTCGTGCGCGCGCGAGGTCACCACCGTGTGCAACTCCGCTCCCGCGCTGCCGCGCGCGAACAACGGCGAGGTCGCCGGCGCGATGTTCTGCACGACCACGACCGGCACGCCGGCGGCACGCGCCGCGTCGATCGCCCGGCCGATATTGGCGAGCGACGTCTGCACATCCGGAAATTCGATCGGCAGATCGCCGGTTACGTATTCGTTCTGCACGTCGATGACGATCAACGCGCGGCGCGGCGTGGTCATGGAAAAGCTCCTTGCTGGAAATGGGAAATCCGGAAATAGAAGTGGGCGCCGCGCGCTGCGACGTGGTTGGCTCGGCGCGGGGCGACGAAGCCCGCATTATCGGCCCACGATCGACACCTGGCGCCACGCCGGGGTTTCGTCGCAGCACCCGCGCGGGAGCCATCCGTACATTGAGCCCCCGGGCACGGCCCGAGGTATCAGTGCTCGCTGATCCAGCGCACGAGGTACAGCAGCAGCGCGACGAAGAAAATCATCCCGGCCCACGCCCAGTTCGGCACGGCGTGCTGTCCGGGCTCGTGCTGCGCGCCGCCATGCGGCCAGCTATGCGATGCGCTCGCCGCGCGGCCGGTCAGCGCATTGCCGTGATCGACGCGCGTGCGCCGCGCGATGCCGCCCAGCGCGATCGGAGATC
>NZ_JAAGPS010000109.1:0-25454 GCF_017105025.1 Paraburkholderia sp. Ac-20336
TGACTCGCGACGCCGGGGGTTGCGCCTTCGCGGCAGGCGTTGTCGCCTTCACTACCGCAGGCGTTGCCGGCACGGCCGACACCGCATGCCCCGGCGCCGCACTTGCGGCACCCGGCGCACTCGCCGCCTGCGCCGGCAACGCGCACATCCCAACACACGTCCCTGCGCACGCCAACACGCCAACGGCGCGCGCCAGGCTGCGACGAGCAGCATGCGCAACACGACTCGCACCTGGCGTGCGGTATGAAAACGGCATCTCGATCATCTCGCGTCGACGCACCACCGGGACGGAAGCCGCATGTTCCAGTTCAGGCTGGCCAGGCCAATCCCGGTCGTTTATCGCGTATCAGAGCAAACATGATTATTATTGATTGCCCGCCGCTTTAGCGCAGCGCGCGGAACGACGATATTACTCAGCGCATGGCTGCATGTCGATGAAAATACAGCCGATTTTCGAATTCTGCGAAGCGGCTGACAAATTTCGGCAAGCGGTGTGTGAAGCGGAAAATCGCCATGACCTGATTTAAATCGAATCCCTGAAATAAAACCGTGGAACGATCGGCCGGTTCATCCGCTAAAAAACCTTTCCGGGCCACCGTGATGCGGCTCGATACTTAACCGTTGCGCGAGGAGTCAGAACAATCATGGTCCAACACGATCCAGCCGCCCGCCAGGCAAGCATTGCAGCCGAAATGCACATTGCCGCGGAATTCGACGCACAGCATGAAATCGAGCGCCGGATCGATTTTCTCGCGAACTATCTGCGTAGCAGCGGCCTGAAAACTTATGTGCTGGGAATTAGCGGCGGAGTCGATTCGACAACGGCCGGACGTCTCGCCCAACTCGCGGTCGAACGTTTGCGCGCGAATAATTACAATGCGCAATTCGTCGCAATACGTTTGCCTTACGGTATACAGCGCGACGAAGCCGATGCCCAGCAGGCATTACGCTTCATTCGCGCCGACGAAAATCTCACCATCGATATCCAACCCGCCGCCGATGCGCTACTCGCATCGCTCGATAAAAGCGGCGTGTTATTCAAGGACGGCGCGCAGCAGGATTTCGTGCACGGCAATATCAAGGCGCGCCAGCGCATGATCGCCCAATACGCGGTGGCCGGCGCACGGGCCGGCGTCGTGATCGGCACGGACCACGCGGCCGAATCGCTGATGGGCTTCTTCACGAAATTCGGCGACGGCGGCGCCGACGTGCTGCCGCTCGCGGGCCTCAACAAGCGCCGCGTGCGCGCGGTGGCGCAAGCGCTCGGCGCGCCCGAGGCGCTCGCGCACAAGGTGCCGACCGCCGACCTCGAAATGCTGCGTCCGTTGCGCCCCGACGAAGACGCCTACGGCATCCCCTACGATGCGATCGACGACTTCCTCGAAGGCAAACCGGTCAGCGATGCGGCGCGCGCGGTGATTCTGCGGTTCTACGAAGCGACGCATCACAAGCGGGCGCTGCCGTATACGCCGTTCGACTGGCCGACGCGGCACGACGAGAAATAACGTCCGGCGGCTGAGGCGCGGGGCGCTTGATGCGCGGCAATGAAAACGGCGGGGATGCGCGATTGGCCGCGCATCCCCGCCGTCGTCGACGCTATCCAGGAAGCCCGCCGGGAATCGGGGTACCGGGTGACGCCCTTAGCGCTCGGGCGGCGGTTCGTCGCTGAACAGATCGGCGCTCGCTTCGAGCGGCTGGCCGCCCAGATGCTTGCCCTGAATCTGCCGCGCGATCACGTCGCCGACATACGGCACGTTGGCGTCCAGTTCGACCATTGCGTAGGCGCCGGGTTTGCCGGCGTCCACGACTTCGACGTTTTTCGCGTAATGCCCGAGTTCGCGCTTCAGAAACTCCCGTACTTCCTGCTCGCTGCACGATTCGGCGATATTGCGCACGGTCAGGTTCATGTGGCCTACCCTCGACGCGCGTGGCGACCTGTCCGGCGATCCGCGCTTTCGACGCGCACCGGCCGCAGCGCCGCGCGCTGTTTCGCCCGAGCAGCGGCGAGTTCGCGGATCAGGACCGCGCCCGCGACAGCCAAAGCGAACAAGGACAGATAGAAGGCCATCATTCAAATCTCCTCTGCGAATTTCGTCCTGTTGTCAGGATTGCCATCTTCGACACCAGCAGCGCGGCGCAACCGTGCTGCGGGAAACGGTGAAACGTCGCCGTCAATGCACTGTACCTGAATCGGCCGCGCCAACAACAGAAAAACATCGGCGGATTCAGCACGGTGCATGCCCGGCCGGCGCGACTGCTACGGTTCAGCCCAAGATCGGCCGCTATCGACGGCTACTGGCTGCCACCGGCTGCTACTCGCTGCGGCAAACACGCACCGCCACGGCGCAAAGCAAAGCGTGTCGCGGACGGCATCCCGCGGGGGACGTGCGCAAAAGGCGGGCTGATCGAGCCGATCAGTCCGCCGCTTGCACGTTGGTCGCGTTCACCCACCACGCATTCTTGCCTTTCGGCAGGCGGACCAGCACCGCGGACGGATCGTCGACACCGTCGTCGACGATCTGGCACACCGGCAGGCCATCGGGCAGAGGCTTCACCTGGCCGGCCGCCTGGAACAACGCGATGCGCTGCGCGCTCAGCGGATGCAGTTGCCGGTACACGTCGAAGCTGATCGCCGCGGGCACGTCGCCGCGAATCACGAGCGAGTCGGCACGCGCGCAATGAGCGGGCTCGGCGGCGAGAGCAGCGGCGCTGCCGCACAGGCCGGCGATGCTGAGCGCCACGGCGGCGAGACGGGAATGGGTCATGGTGTTTCTCCGAAAAATTGGGGATAGCGAACCGCGAACTGTCGCTCGCACGGGCAACTCGCATGGACGTGCGCACAGCCGATTCTCGCGAAAGCGCGCGCAACCGGATGATGCAAACCGATCCGGCCTGTCGGCCACGCGCACGCGCGGCCTCGAACCCTGCGCTCAGGGCGCGCGTTCGTGCGCCTCGCCGCGCCGGTCGGCGCTGTCGTTTTCGCCTGCGTCGTCGTTGGCGTCGCCGGCCGCGACGTCGAGCCGGCTCACGTCGCATGAGGCCCGGCCGAAGCCCGAATAAAGCGCCGACCAGTTGCCGACGATCGCCGTCTGCGCCTGCGCGAGACTCAGTTGGCCCGTGCAAACGCAGTGCTTGAGCATGACCGCCGCGCGCGCCTTGCGACGCTCGCCCTGCGGACCGGCCCACGGCCGAAGATCGAGATTGGCCGGCGCGTCCGGCGAACCGCCGAGCACGACCGGCACACGCCGGTCGAGCGCGAACGCGACGCCGTCGTCTGCATCGATGCCGCGCGCGGCCAGCATGCGATCCTTGTGCGCCATCAGTTCGTCGAAAGGCGGCGCGACCGCATCCGCGTAACCGGCGCGGCAAATCGTTTCACCGATCGATTGCTGCGTGACGCGCTCATCGAGCATCGTGCCGCCCTGCGCGGCGGCGTCGCCGATATGCAGCGCGCAGAGCGCCACGATAAAGCTCGCGCCCAGCCGCGCTGCGCGCCGAGCCTTCGGAGCGGGGTGGACAACACCGCTCGCGCGCGCGAGTAGCGGCGCGCGAGCGTCGTCGTTGCTGCGGGTCACGTCGCGGAAAAAACGGCTGCGACGCGTGTCTGCCATACCTGCATTCATTCGTCGGCGCGCCGGCGGAGGCGCGCGGTAGTTCAATTCGCAGGGCAATTAAAACATATTCAATATGCTTAGGTACAAAAGCCCGGCACACGCCTGCGACGCGAGCCGGGATCATGAGCCCATTAACGTGCGCGGCAACAGGCGGCCAGGCCGACTGGAAGCCCCTGTTTCATGGCAGTTCCTGCGCGAGGCGAGCAACGACGAAAATCGACACGCCCCACTGCGGCAGCCCCCGCCGCTACTTCGCGACCCGCGCCTGCAACGCGCGAATCCGGCCGAGCGCCGGTTCATTCGAGAGCGTCTGTTCGTACATCTGCGCGAGGTCGGCCTTCAGCGCGGTGCGCGAGCCGCCGTCGAGATAGACCATGTGCCCCGACGGATAGAACCGCGCCGACAGGTTCTGCCGCACCTGCTGGCTGAGCAGCGGCATCTGCTGGAGATCGAGCACGGTCTGATAGAACGGCGTCACGAAGTCGAAGAAGCCGTTCGCCGACAGCACCTTCAGGTCGGGATTGAGCGCCATCACCGCCGCGAGGTCGCCCGCCGTGTACAGGATGATGTTGCCCTTCGGGTCGACGCCCTTCTGCGCGCCGGTCGGATCGATATGGCTGAAATCCCAGTACTTGAACGCCTGGTCGTTGAGGTCGGTGAACGACGAATTCGACGTGTACTTCAACTGCTCGTTCAGGTACACGTTCCACATCGTCGTGTAGACGCCGGTCACGGCGGTCATGGTCGGATCGTTGCCGCCGGAGTTCGGATCGATCTTGCCGGCAATGCCGGTCTCGATCGCGGTCACGCGGCCGTCGTATTCGCCGAGCGCGAGACCTTGCGCCTTGAGCAGCGTGGTCAGGAACAGCGAATTGCCGCGGCTGTCGTAGCCCGCGATGTCGAGGCTCCACGCGAGCAGCGTCGTCTTGTCGATGCCGGTGTATTCGCTGAGCTTTTCGACGGTCGCGGAATCGGTGGTCGGAAACTTGCGCAACGCGGCCAGATAGTCGGTGCGCGAGAACTGCGCGACCTCTTCGGCAAACGCGCCGAGATCGGTCGGGCGCGGCGCGACGCCGAGCTTCCGGTGATACCAGGCGTCCGCTGCCGCGGTGGGCAACGCGCCGACCGGATTGCCGGCCTGCGTATAGTCGAGAATCGACGATTGCAGCGTGATGCCGTTCAGATCGACGCCGTCCTCGTGCAGGCGATACGCGAGCACGCAACTACGCGCCGTGCCATACGATTCGCCGAACAGATACTTCGGCGAATTCCAGCGGTTGTTCTTCGTCAGAAAGCGCTTGATGAACTGCTTGAGCGAATCCGCGTCCTGATCGACGCCCCAGAAGTCGCGATTCTTCTTCGGCGCGATGGCCGCCGAATAGCCGGTGCCGACCGGATTGATGAAAACGAGGTCGCTTTTGTCGAGCAGGCTGTCCGGATTGTCTTCCATCGCATACGGCGCGGGCGGCGTGAAGCTCGGCATCGACGTTTTGATGCGGCGCGGCGCGAACGAGCCGAGCAGCACGAACACCGACGACGACCCCGGTCCGCCGTTATAAAAGAACGTGACCGGCCGCGTTTCTTCCTTCTGGTTGTCCTGCGTGAACGCGACGTAGAACATCCGCGCTTCGGGCTGCGAGCTGCTCGGATCGACGATCACGAGATGCCCCGCCGTCGCCGTGTAGTTGATTTTCCTGCCGCCGATCGTCACCGCGTGATGCGTAACCGCGGCGGTCTCCGCCGTCTCGGTCACCGAATCGTCCGGCCCGTTCCCGTAGGCGACCGGATCGAAGAACGGCTGATCGCCGGACTTGGCCTTGTGCGGCTCGCTGGTGGTGACCGCAGCCGCCGTGGCCTCGGTGGATGCGTTGTGCGACGGATGCTGACTACCGGAAGCAGACTCTGTGTTCGTCATGATCGCTCCATGGGTTCGATTTAACGTGCCGCGTCTTCGCTTTACGTCCTCGCCATACGTCTTCGTTTCGCGTCCTTGTTTCGCGTATTCGCCTTGTATCCTCGGTGTACATCCGCGCTTCTTCACTTCCGCGCTTCATTTGCCGGCTTCACTTCCTCGCTTCACGTCCTCTACCGGCGGTCCGCCACGTATCGCGAACCGTTGCCGACTGTCGCCGCCAGCCTGTTGACTATAGTGCGGCCGCCACCTTCTGGCCAATCGGACTGCCCAGTCCCGTGCAGGCGTCCCAGCCCACCGATGCCGCGAAGCTGCCGTTGTTGCCCTGCGTGATGTCGTTGCAGACGCCCGGCGCCTTGTAGAGCTTCGCGTTGACAAAACCGGCCGGCTGCCCGTTCGCCGCGTTGATCCGCGCGATCAGCGCCGCCCATAGCGGCGCGACCGCGCTCGTGCCGCCGATCACCGTCTGCGTGCCGTCGATCAGCACGCTGTAGCCGGTGACGGGCGACGCATCGCCCGCGACGTCCGGCACGCCGCGCCCGCCGAGCGCCACGCTGCCGCCGCCCGGCGACGTCACCGACAAGCCCTTCTGCCACACCGGCACCGCAAACGCCTGGCTCACTCCGCCGCCGCTCGCGCCGCCCTGTTCGCCGTCGTTCCACACCACCTCGCGCGTGATCGACGAGCCCGACGCGGTGAGCTGCGTGCCGCCGCACGCGAGCACGTACGGGCTCGATGCAGGGAAGTCGACCTGATCGCCGCCGCCCGAGCCATCGCTCGAACCGCTGTCGCCCGACGCCGCGCAGATCGTCACGCCGAGCGCCGCCGCCGACTGCAGCACGCTGTTGAACGCCTGCATCGACTGGCTGGTCCAGACCGACTCGGGCGCGCCCCAACTGATCGAAATCACCGAGGGCTTATTGGCCGTGTCGTGCACCGCGCGGCTCACCGCGTCGATAAAACCGGCGTCGCTGTTCTGCGTGAAGTACACGGCGATGGTCGAGCGCGGCACGATCGCGCCGACGATCTCGATGTCGAGCGTGACCTCTCCGTCGGGCCCGTTCGGGTCGCCGCTCGGCCGATTGCCGCCTTGATCGACGCCGACCGCTGTCACGTTGGGCGAGGCCACGCCGAGGCTCGAAAAATACGCCGTGAGATCGGACGTGTTATAGCCGCCGCCGAGTTCGATGATGCCGACACACTGGCCGTCGCCATCGCCTTGTGGAAACTGGTAGAGCGAGGCGAGCTGCAGCGGCGTGAACGACGCCTGATGCGCGCGCGCCGGCACGAACGGCGGCCGGATGCGGAAGTGCGGCCGCGCCTGTGGCCGGTTGTCGAGCCCGAGCACCGCCTCGACGACGCCGTGCAGATCGTCCGGCACGCTGATCGTGCCGGTGCGGCCGCGAAACTGCCCGGCCGTGTGATGCTGATAATGCGCGAGTGCGACCTCGAACGCGCTCTGGAACTGCGCGATCGTGCCGCTCAGCAGGACGAGACGCGCCGCCGGGTCCTCACGCACAACCGTCAGACCATGCGCGGCCGCGAACGCCCCGACCTTCGCGATATCGTCCGGCGCGGCGCCGTAGTCTTGCGCGAGCGCTTCACGCGAAAGCGGTTTGACGCTCGGGTCGCCGGCCTCGATCCGGCTCATCAGCGCATCGAACTGCGCCTGCCGGCGGCGGCGCAGCATCACGAAAACCTCGATCCGCTCCGTCGGATCGCATTGACCGACGACCTTTACGCCTTGCTCGACCGTGCGCTCGCTGCCCGGCAATGGGTGCCTGTTGACCATGGTGTCGACTCTCCTGTTAGCGTGGCGGGCCCGCACGGTGCGCGCACGGCCCGGTTGCACCTCAGCACGCCACGCGCCTGCGCGCGCGCCGCCTTGCCGCCTGGCCTCGTTTCACGCCGCGGCGGCAAGTTGCTGTTCGAGGACTTCGTTCAACCGTCCGACCCGGGCATTCGAGCACAGTTCCGGCGCGCGCGGCAGTTGGCCGAATGGCTAATGTGCATCGCACGTGCGGCGCGCTATGATGCTTCAGCGGCATTCCAGCCACTTCATTGTTGCCTCGCGCGCCGGCCCGCGCGCACGATCGAGAAAATCAGAGGAACCCATGTCAATTTCGATGTATCAAGCATCATTGCCTGTGCTGATTCGCGGTCTCACGAACCTGCAAGCCATCCTCGGCAAAGCCGAGGCGCACGCGGCCGCGAAGCAGATCGAGCCCTCGGTGTTCACGAACGCCCGGCTCGCGCCGGACATGCTGCCGCTCGTGCGTCAGGTCTATATCGTGAGCGACACCGCGAAGGGTTGCGCCGCGCGGCTGGCCGGCGTCGAGCCGCCGAAATTCGAAGACGTGGAGCAGACGTTCGACGAATTGCAGGCCCGCCTTCAAAAGACGATCGATTATCTGAAGGAGTTCAACGCCGCGCAGATCGACGGTTCCGAAACGCGCGCCATCACGCTGAAAATGCGGGTGGGCCCGCTCGAATTCACGGGCATGTCGTATCTGTTCGGCTTCGTGCTGCCGAACTTCTATTTCCACGTGACGACCGCGTACGACATCTTGCGCCACAACGGCGTCGAACTCGGCAAGCTCGATTATCTGGGTACGATGCAATAAGGAGGCGGGCCGCCGGGTCCCCGCCTGAAGCCGGTCGGCATCGGAGCAGCAGCGGACCGGCGCGAGACCACCCCAGCCAAGCCGCGCCGCGCGCCGGCGGCCTATGCAGCGAGGCGCTATGCGTGGATGCGCGGCTGGAACGCAATCACCGCCATGCCGGCGAGCGTCAGCGCGACGCCCGCCGCATCCCAGAGCGTGGGCCGCACCTTGTCCACGCCCCACAGCCACGCAATCGCCACCGTCACGTAGACACCGCCGTAAGCCGCATACACACGGCCCGCGGCGGTGCCGTGCAGCGTCAGCAGCCATGCGAACAGCGCGAGGCTCAGCGCGCCGGGCAGCAACAGCCACGCGGAGCCGTCCTCCTTGAGCCAGCGCCACGGCAGATAGCAGCCGAGAATTTCGGCGACGGCGGTCACGACATACAGCAGGAAGGTTTTCATCGATGAAGGGAAGCAAGCCATTGTGTCGCCGCGCGCGGCGCGGCGGGGTATCCGTGAAGCGCGGACAAGTAAGACGGCCCGCGCCGCTATCGGCTTTATTAACACAATCACTTGGCGCCGCGAACATGGCGCATGCGACAGTCGCGCTACCTCAACCCTGACGGCTATCGGTTATGAGCATCGAGTCACCCTGCATCGACATCTGCAAGTTCGACGACAAAACCGGCTTTTGCATCGGCTGCATGCGCACACGCGACGAATGCAAAACCTGGAAGAAGATGAAGGACAAGCATCGCAGGAAGATTATCGAGGACCAGCCGCGGCGCGAGCGCAAGCTGAAGAAGTGAGCGACAGTGAACGGCGCCGCGGGGCATCGGCGTCTTCGCTTCGCTGCCCCGCCGCCCTCGCGACACCGCCTCAATCGAGCGAAAGCCGCAGCGCAAATCCGATCAGCGCAGCCGAGAACGTCCAGCGCTGCAAGGTCTGCGCGAGCGGATGAGCGCGCATCCAGCTGGCGATGCGCGCGGCGCCGGTCGCATATAGCGCGTCGAAGCATGCGCCGGTCACGAGCAGCACGACGCCGAGTTCGATCATCTGCAGCGCGACCAGCCCCGCCTCCGGCCGTACGAATTGCGGCAGCAGGACCGAACAGAACAGCAGCGCCTTCGGGTTCAGCAGATTCGTCAGCAAGCCTTTGATGAACGCGGTCCGCAACGGACGCGCCGCAGCGGCATTGGACGCCACGGCAGCACGCCCCTCGTCGGGCAGAGCGAAGCCCGGCGAGCGGAAAATCTGAATCCCGACCCACGCAAGATAAACCGCGCCGACGTAGCGCACCGCGTCGTACAGCCACGGCGCGTTGCGCAACAGCGCGGCCATCCCGCATGCCGAGAGCGTCACGTGCGTGGCGCGCGAAAGTCCGAGCCCGGCCGCCGCCGCGAAGCCGCTGCGCACGCCGCGCGCGATGCTGGTTTGCAGAATCAGCGCCATGTCCGGCCCGGGCACCGCATAAACGACGAACAACGCCGCGATATACACGGCCAGCAGGTGAGCGGAAATCATGGAAGCCTCCTTGTTTTTAGAGGCTCTATCTTGCTATCGGCGGCAGAGTGTTTGCTGGCGAATTGCCAATCCCAAACCTTCATTTGAAGCGGAATGCGCTAATATTTGTTCACTTTACCAAGCTTTCCCCCACCCCTCGCCGATACCCCGAAACCATGCCCGCCGCCGATCTCGACAAAACCGACCGCGCCATCCTCGCCGCGCTGCAAAACGACGGCCGCATGCCGAATGCGCGGCTCGCCGAAACGGTCGGCCTCAGCGAAACGCCGTGCGCGCGGCGTCTGAAACGCCTCGAAAACGACGGCTATATCGATCATTACCGCGCGATGCTGTCGCGCGCCGCGCTCGGCCTTGGCGTGGTCGCGTTCGTCTACGTGCGCTTCGCGGTGCACGACCGCGCGACCGCGACGCGCTTCGAGCGCGAGGTGCAGGCGATCCCGCGCATCCTGTCGTGCCACAACGTGTCGGGCAGCGCCGATTACATCCTGCAGGTCGTCGCGCGCGATCTCGACGACTACGGCGCGTTCATGCGCGACGAGTTGCGCAGTCTGCCGGGCGTGACCTCGGTGGAGTCGTCGTTATCGTTGCGCGAGGTGAAGCCGTATGGCGGCCTGCCGCTTTCCTGATGCCGCTTTCATCAACGCGAACGTGGCATAGTCACGCCTTTGAAGCCCTCTTGCGAAGCGGCGCGAGCCGCTCCGATGCAACCCGACGAACCGGAGTTTTCATGGATCACGACAAGGCGCGAGCTGAAGAAACCGCCGCGATGGAACGCGTGCTGACCGCGACAAAGCGGGTGCAGACGGCGTTTGCGTCGCTGCAGACACAATTCCCGCCGGCCGGCGCCGGCAAACCCTCGCAGTTTGCCCTGCAAACGTTCGACGCCGCCTTGCAGGAACTCGAAGACGCGCAAGCCGCCTTCGACGAAATGCTCGGCGATCTGCTCGACGGCAATCGTTGAGCCGGAGCCAGCCGGCCCGGCGCCCCGCGCGACGCTATCTGAGCGGCGCCGCCCTGCCGCTCACGTTCGGCGCGCGTGGATCGGGGTTCATATAGAGGGCCGTGCCGTTGGCGCGCATGTCGTTGAGCACGGGGCCGGCGCCGGCTGAACCGGTGCCGTACGCCGTGCCCGGCGACGTTCCCACGCCCGGCGCCGGGCCGCCGCCGACACCCGTGCCGAGGCCCATGCCGGCCGCGCCGTGCCCCGTGCCGCTGCTCCCGCCCGATTCGCCGGATTGCGCGCCGCCGCCCGGGTTGCCCAACTGCTGGGCCCATCCCACCTCCGCGGTTCCCGCCATCAGCACCACCGCAACCATCACCGCTCGCGCGATCCCACCTGTTCCGCTTCTCATGACTCACCCCTGGCTTCGATTTCATCGACCCCACGGCACGACGCCGATAGCGCCGCACGCTCCCCTCCTATTCTGAGCCCGCCGCCCAACGCGTGCAGCGGCGCTGCACCCGCACGGAGCGTGCCCGCGCGCGTTATGATCGGTCGTAACAGCAGACCGGCCGAGCGCGCACGCGCGGGAGCACGACGCAGCACGATGGAGCACGCCTACATCCACCTTTTGCATCTGCTTGCCGGCCACTCGGCGTGGATGCTCGCGGTCGTGTTCCTGGCGGCTTTTCTCGAAGCGATCGCCGTGATCGGCACGTTCGTCCCCGGCAGCACCGCGATGTTCCTCGCCGGCGCGCTAACCGGCACCGGCGCGCTGAGCCTCGCCTGGGTATTCGTCTGGGCGATCCTCGGCGCGGTCGCCGGCGACGGCATGAGCTTCTGGCTCGGCAGCCGCTACAAGGAGCACATCGCCCAGATGTGGCCGCTGAGCCGGCACCCCGAGCTGCTTGTCGCGGGCCAGCGCTTCTTTCTCAAACAGGGCTCGAAAAGCGTCGTGCTCGCGCGCTTCATCGGCCCGTTGCGCGCGATCGTGCCGGTCGTCGCCGGCATGATGGACATGAGCCCGCTGCGCTTCTACGCGATCAACGTGCTCTCGGCGCTGCTGTGGGCGCCGGCGCATATCCTGCCGGGCGTCGTGTTCGGCGCGTCGGTGCTGCTCGCCGGCGCGGTGTCGTTCCGGCTCGTCGTCATCATCGCGATGCTCGTATGCATCGTCTGGCTCAGCTTTCGCGGTGCGAGCTTTCTCGTCTCGCACGCGAACGCGTGGTCGAGCGCGGCGGGCCGCCATCTCGGCAACTGGGCCTGCCGCCATCCCGGGCCGCTCGGCCGCGCCGCGCGCCGCATGCTCGATCCCGATGCGCCGGACGCGACCAGCATCGTCGTGACCTCGCTGCTCGTGCTCGCGGCTGGCGTGCTTTTCTTCGGTGTCCTTGGCGATGTCGTCAGCGGCGATCCGCTGACCACCGTCGATCTGTCGGTCTATCGCTTCCTGCAATCGGTGCGCACGCCCTGGGGCGACACGGTGCTGGCCCATCTCGCGACGCTCGGCAGCGGCATCACGCTGAGCGCGCTGATCGTCACGGTCGCGCTGTGGATGCTATGGGAGCGGCGCTGGCGCACGATCGGCTACTGGCTCGCGGCGGTCGCGTTTTCGCAGCTGCTGATTCTCGGCCTGCAACTGGCGATGCGCCGCGCGCCGCCCAACGAGCTGATGACGAGCCACTACGTGTTTCCGAGCAATCACGTCGCAGCGACGGTGATCGTCTACGGCTTTCTCGCGTTTCTGCTCGCGCGCCGGGTCGGCAAGATCGAGGGCGTGCTGGTCGCGGGCGCGAGCACGCTCGCCGTGATCGTCGTCGCGTTCGCGGGCGTGTACTTCGGCCGCTACTGGGTGTCGGATGCGATCGGCGGCGCGGCGCTCGCCTGCGGCTGGGTCGCGATCGTCGCGCTGACGGCGATCTGGCGGCATCCGCAGCCGCCGCCGCAACGCCGCTTGATGCCGCTCGTCATGCTCGCGGTCGTGGCGTTCAGTGTGGCCGCGCAACTCGGCGTCGAGGCGCCCACGCCGCCCGACAGCACGCCGCGGCCGCCGCCCGTGCGGCTCACCGAGGCGGCATGGCGGATGTCCGAATGGAAGCGGCTGCCCTGTTTTCGCTCCGACATGGGTGGCGACCGCAAGGAGCCGTTCACGCTGCAATGGGTGTCGGAGCCCGCCACGATACGCGACCGGCTGCGCGCGCAGGGCTGGATCGAGGGCACCGACGTATCGGCGCGCAGCCTGCTCTCGCTTGCCTCGGCCGACGTCGCGGCGGTGGCGCTGCCGGTCTTGCCGAAGCTCGACAACGGCGTGCCGTCGTCGCTGGTGTTCATGCGGCCGGGCGAGTCGCGCGAGGAACGCTACGTGCTGCGCTTCTGGCCGAGCGGCTATGCGGTCGACAACGGCACCTCGGCCGCGCCGCTGTGGGTCGGCGCTTTGGCGCACGAACGGCTGTCGCGGCCATCGTGGCCGCTCAACATTCTGCGCATCGACAAGGACACGACCGCGCTCGCGGCAAGCGCGAAATCGGGCGCGGCGCTCGGTGCGACGGTTCTCGCGGAAGTGGCATGTCACGGCGTGCCGGCGTCGCTGCTCGTTTCGCCGGGAAATTGAGTTCACGGACAAAGCGGCTGTTGCGTCATATGCGGCGCATAGACGATATGCCGTGCGTAGACGAACGGAAAAACATGTCGGCGCCCGAGCGCCATTGGAAATTCGCGTATTGCAATCGGTGACCTCAGCATGGGCTTTTCCGATCGATCACGATCGGCACGATTTGCCACAAGTCATTAACCGCAAGTCATTTGCCGCAATTGATCGCGCAATGAATGACCGCGAAAAAACCAGAAAGCGAATTACGCGGTAATTGCCATACGGGGAATGACTCGTGCCGCGATTCGCGCGTACCGATTGCAAACCGACAGCCGCATGCGACATATGTCACGCGAATCTCCGTTGCACAAATGCAACGAAAAGACGCAATGAAAAGCAGTGAGAAACCATTATCGCTGCTGTCCCGCGCTTTCTCCCATTCCATCGTTTCCACCCGGCTCTTTCCACCGCATGGCCCATTCTTATTCACTCGCGCAATTCACAATATAGTGAGAAAAAATCAAACTGATTCCACAGATACCCACCCTATTTTTTTGCCCAATTGCACACTTTGACGTTATCGTCTCGAAGCGACCTGAATTCGTAGATCAATAGGAGTCCCGTGTGCGGAATCGATTGACGTCCAGCATGAAGAAAGACCGCAAATCCGCAGTACTCGGCAGCCACCGCTCGCGTATTTCCAGACTCACTCCCAGGCTATCTCTTTGCATCAGCCTGCTGATGTTCGGCGCCGGCTACTCCGCTTATAGCGTTGCCGGCGTTTCGGTATTGCGTCCGCCGCGAGAAGCGCTCGCGAATAGTCCGCTCGAAGTCACGATCGTCTATTCCGGCGACGCACCCAACGGCACCGAGGTCGACGTTCCGGCACAACTGAATATCTCGCTCAGCAATCCGGACGTGATACCGAGGCCGCTGGCGCTCGCGCGCGAAAGCGGCGCGCCCGATCATCTGAAGCTCGCCGCGGGAGAACTCAAGGCGGTCCGCTATGTCGGCGCGTGGCCCGAATGGGCGCGCGGCGCGATGAAGATCGACGTGCCCGATCTCGACGTGTCGCCCTCGTTCGTCCTGCTCACGCGAGCGCCGCGCGGCAGGGGCACGGCGCTCGCGTCGGCTGACGGTACGCCGGACGCTGCGGCAAGCGTTTCGAAGAGCGAACCATCCCAAACCAGCCTGATCGCATCGTCGCCGGCGCCGGCGCGCCCCGCCGCGCCGGTGCCCGAAATCAACAGCTTCCTCAGCCGCTTCTCCGCCTACGAGCCCATGTATTTCGCCGACGGCTCGAATGGCGAGAACCTCGCGAAATTCCAGCTGAGCTTCAAGTTCCGCCTCGTCACGCCGGACGATCCGCGCTCGCGAGGCTTCGCCGACAATCTTTATTTCGGCTATACGCAAACTTCGCTGTGGGATCTCGGCGCGTACTCCGCGCCATTCCGCGACACGAGCTATATGCCGGCGCTGTTCTATTACCTCGAAGACACGGGCTGGAAGAGCAAGTGGTGGAGCAAGATGGGGCTGATGGCCGGCTACGAACACGAGTCGAATGGACGCGACGGTCCCGAATCGCGCGGCATCGACATCTTCTTCGTCAAGCCGATCTGGGATTTCGGCGACCTCAACGGCAACCATCTGACCGTGGCGCCGAAGGTCTACTACTACGCCCATATTGCCGGCGAGAACCACGACATCACCGACTATCGCGGCTATATGGACCTGCTGCTCAAATACGGCAGCACCGACAGCTGGCAAATCGCGACGACGCTTCGCAAAGGCATGAAGGGCGGCAAAGGCAGTATCGATACGCAGTTCACCTATCCATTGGCGAAGCTCATCAATAACCGCTGGGGTGGCTTCCTGTGGGTCGGGTTCTTCACAGGATACGGAGAAGACATTCTCGACTACAATCAGCACCGCTGGATTGCGCGCATCGGCTATAGCATTACGCGCTAAGCCGGCGTTGTTCAGCCATGCAGACGAAGGGCCGCACGCGGCCCTTTTCTTTCGTCGATAACGGCGCCACCTCGTGCCGGAAGCTGATCGAAAGTTCTCCCGGGTTCTTCCCCGATCCCAACTCAAGCCCGACCGGAAGCTCACCAGAAGCTCACTTGAAGCTCATTCAGCCCGACCGAAGTTCGCCCAAAGCGAATTGCAATCTTCCGGGGCACGTCAATAATTAAGTAGCTTGTGAATCCTGTGTGCACGAACAGACGGGCACACTGCCGCGGATTTCTCTAGAGTTGAAGGGTCGCCGGTCAATCCGGGCTGGCCACGCCGCGCTGATTCGCCAGCGTACATTCAAACTCCAAGGAAAAACCAATGAAAACTGCTCTCCTTAAAGACGTGTCGACCATTTCCAACGGGCAAGCCGGGTTAGTCGTGCATCGAAATAGTGCACCGCTGATCCTCAAGAACGAAATTCACCCGGAACAGATCCGGGACAATCTGCCGGGCCGCCAAGGCGGCGTCGGCTTTCTGTTTCACGCCACCGACTGGGAAACGCTTTCATTTTCTTTTCACAACGTTCGTCCCCGGAGCGAATCGTTCGAAGAGGAACTCTGGAATACCAAGCCCTTTATCGCCTCGCCGATCTATTCGGGCTCACAGGTGATCGGCGCCAATATCGCGTGCCCGGTGCCGCTCGAAATGTGGCTGGGCAGTCCGCGCGGCATCAAGCGTTTCCGCGAAACGCAATTTTTTCCGGCACTCGAACTCGCCCGGGAAGCGGGACTCGGCATGATCGCGATGGGCGCCTCGACGCCGTACGCGTGCAATTACGGCGCGCTGCCGCGCCCGATCAAGCCGCCTCACATCACGACCGGCCACGCGGCCACCGCCGCGATGCTCAAGGACTGGGCGATGCACTGCTGCGACCAGCTCGACCTCGAATTCGGCAAGACGAAGCTCGCGCTGTTCGGCGCGGCCGGCCGGCTCGGTACGACGGTCGCCAAGTACCTGCTCTACAAGGACGCGCCGCGCGAACTGATCCTGATCGACCTGCCGGACAAGATGAACCTGCTGATCGACCAGGCGAGAGAACTGCTCGCGTCGGACCTGCTCGGCAAGTCGAAGGTCTCGGTGCATACGTTCAGCCCCGATACGCAACTGCCCGCCTTCGATGGCGCGATTCTCGCGAGCAGCACGAGCGTCCCCTACCTCACCGCCGCCGATCTCAAGCGCGCGCAGTTCTGGATCGACGACTCGCATCCGCGCGCGGCGAGCGTCGAGGCCGAACTCGCTTCGCGCGGCCATACGCTCTATATCGAATGCTTCGCCCGCGGCCCGGCCGGACTCGATACCGCATTCCCGTTCCGGCTGCCGTCCACGCGCGACTGCTACACCTGCTTCGCCGAAGGCTATTCGGCCTGGCAGGAAGGTATCGCCTCCGATTTCATCATTGGCAGCCCGCCCGTGTGGTCCGTCTCTTATACTCACAGTCTCCTCAAGAAAAACGGCTTTTCGGTCGGTCCGTTCCACGGCAAGAACGGCGCGCCGGTCAGCCTCGAGGGACTGGATGCGCATCGATTCAATACGCATGAGTTGATGGGGTCGTAACGTGAACGGAGGCCTGATGGCGATATCACGCGAAACGATGCGGGATATGCTCGAAAGAAGCAGGTTTGCGATCCGGTGGGGAGGCGCACTCGGCCTCCTGTGCCACCCCATCTATTACGTCGTCTGGACCTACATCCTTCCGCAGCCCTACGACAACCTGATGCTGCGGCTCAGCGCGGCGGCCGTGTGCATTCCGCTGCTGTTCCAGTCGCGCTGGCCGAAGCGCGACAACCACTATCTGCTGATCTACTGGCATTGCTGCCTGATCTACGTGCTGCCGTTCGTCTGCACGTTTCTGACGGTCAGAAACGATTTCTCCACGATGTGGATGATGACCGAGGTCATGATGATCTTCATTCTGGCCTTGTGCATCGACAATCCGCTGCTGCTGATGGCCTGCATCGGCATCGGCGTGTTCTCCGGCGGCTTCGCCGCGGTGCTCAGCGCGCCGCACCCGGTCGTGCTCAGCGCCGAAGACAAATCGAATATCGCACTGCTGCCGGTGGTCGTGCTGTGCAGCATGGCGTTCAGCCACGCCATCAGCAAGGGGCGCATCTTCGTCGAAAAGAATCGCGCGCTGCAGGCGCTCGCGGGCTCCATCGCGCATGAAATGCGCAATCCGCTGAGCCAGCTGCGCCATGTGCTCGACCGCGTCCAGGAAGCGCTGCCCGCCGTGACCGAGCCCGGCGAAGCGACGACGCTCACGCACGGCCGGGCGTCCGTGCTGTACAACCATCTCGCCCAGGGGCAGCTGTCGATCGAGCGCGGCCTGCGCATCATCGCGATGACGCTCGACGAAGTCAGCGCGAAATCGATCCGCTCCGACAGCCTGAGCTACCTGCACGCGGCGGCCACCACGCGCAAGGCGCTCGAGGAATACGGCTTCGACAACGACAACGAGCGCGCGAAAATCAGCATCGCCGTCAGGAAGGACTTCATCTTCAAGGTCGACGAAACGGTCTATCTGTTCACGCTGTTCAACCTGATCAAGAACTCGCTCTATCACATTGCCCCGTATCCGCAGGCCACGCTCACGCTGATCGTCGAGCGCAATAAGGTGATCGTGCGCGACACTGGCGCGGGCATCGCCGCCGAGCTTATTCCGCATCTGTTCGAGCCGTTTCGCACGGCCGGCAATTCGGGCGGCACGGGGCTCGGGCTCGCCTACTGCCAGCGCGCGATGCGCGCGTTCGGCGGCAACATCGAATGCCAGTCGGAAGTCGGCAAGTTCACCGAGTTCACGCTGAGCTTTCCGGCCGTGTCGGCCGAGGAAGTCGCGGACCACGAGCGGCGGATCTTCGAGCGCGCGATGCCGGTGTTCCGCGGCAAGCGCGTGCTCGTCGTCGACGACGACAACACGCTGCGTGCCCGCACCCGCCGCGTGCTGACCAAGGCCGGTGCCTACGTGAGCGAGGCGCAAAGCGGCGAAGTCGCGCTCGCCACGCTGCGCCGCGCGTCGCCCTACGACCTCGTGCTGATGGACATCAGCATGCCGGGCCTGGACGGCTATGCGACGACCGAGCGGATTCGCGCCGAGCGCGAATGTCCGAACCGCAACGTGCTGATCGCGGCCTATACCGCCGAGCCCGGCAACGCGGTGCGCCTGCGCTCGCGCCGCGCCGGCATGGACGAGATCATCAGCAAGACGTCGAGCGTGCAGGAACTGATCACCGCGCTGCAGGCGCTGTTCGAGAACGGCACGCGGCACGATGCGGGGCTGCGGCCCGACGGCCTGATCGGCCGCTCAATCCTCGTCGCCGACGACGACACCTACAGCCGGCTCGTCGCGAAGGCCTATCTGGAGCGCTGCGGCGCGAGCGTGGTCGAGGCCGAACACGGCCAGGCCGTGCTGACGCGCCTGCAGGAAGACGGCTTTATCGACGCGATCCTGATGGACATGAACATGCCGGGCATGAGCGGCATCGACACGACGAAGGCGATCCGCGCGCGTACCGACGCCTACGCCACGGTGCCGGTCATCGCGCTCACGAGCCATTCCGACTCCGAATCGATCCAGGCCTGTCTCGCAGCCGGCATGAACGAAGTGATGATCAAACCGGTGCAGGCCGGCGCGCTCTATGCATGTCTCGCGCGCCAGTTCGGCACGCATGGTCAAGGCGCCGCGCAAGCGGCGGCGAGCCTCGCCGCCGCCACGCAGACGGAACCCGCGGACGCGCCGCTCGCGCCGACGATGCCAGATGCATCAATCACTCCCGCGAGCCCGCTTGCGGCCGTGCCCGAAGACAACCTGCTCGACGAGGAACATCTCGAAGAACTGGCCGCGCTCGATCTGCTCGACGAATCTTTCATCAACGGTATCGAGCAGATCCGCACGCTCGTGACGCAGCTCGTGGCGAGCACCGCGGCCGTCGACCTCAAGGCGACGCACGTGGCCTTGCATGCGCTGCTCGGCGTCAGCGGCAACATCGGCGCAAAGGCGCTGCATGGTTATGCGCGGCAGATATATCCGCGCGTGATCGCGGGCGAGTGGCCGCTCGAAGCCGACTGGCTCGCGCAAATCCGCGTGCTGAGCACGCGTTCGGCCGATGCGCTGCAGCGCCACCATGCAGCGGCGAACGCGCGGCACGATCATCGCGATGCGATGAGCGATTGAGCGTGCCCGAGGGTGAGCGGCGCGTGATGGTGCGTGACGCGTGCGTAGCGTTGCCGGGTTGTGCCCAGCTCAACCCGGCACACCCCCTGCTCATTTCAATCGCCCGCGCCCTCGGCACGGCTCGTCAGGCTGGCAAAGCCGAGGTTCGGAAAGCCCATCGTGACCGTGGTGCCCTCTCCGACCGTCGATTCGACGCCGAGCCGCCCGCCGAACGACTGCATGATGCGATTGCAGAAGATCATCCCCATGCCATGCCCGCCGGCTCCGGCATAGGTCGTCACCGGGTCCTGCAGCAGCCGCGCCTTGACCTCGGGCGCGATCCCGGGGCCGTTGTCGCGCAGGCGGATCTCGGGCTCCGGATTCTCGACCACTTCGAGCCACAGCGACGGTGCGGCCGTGTCGCCGAGCGCGCGCAACGCATTCGACATCAGCGACGACAGCACGAGCGCGACGCAATTGGGCATCGCGCGCACGACGAAATCGCCCTGCACGTCGACCCGAATCCAGTCGCGCTGCGTGCCGACGAACGGGTAGGTGTCGAGCAGCGACGCGATCAGCCGGGTCGCCTTGATCTCGCGCCCGCCCGTTTCCGAGGCCGACGGCTGGCCGCCGCTCTTGTGCACGGTCGCCCAGAACGACGAGATCAGCGTGAGGCAATACTGCGCGTTGTCGAGCATCGAGCGCGCCGCGTCGCCGATCTCCTTCTGCCGGTCGGGATCGTACTGCTCGGCGACGTCGTTCTCGACCGAGCGCGCGAACAGCGAAATCGCCGCGAGCGGCGTGTTCAGTTCATGGGCGAGGAAGGCCAGCGTTTCGTCCATCGCGAGCAGACGCTGTTGCCGCGTTTCGCGTTCCGCGTAGCGCGCGATCGCCAGTTGCAGCACCTCGCGCACCTTCTCCGTGCGCAGCGGCTTTTCGAGAATGCGGAAGACGTCGCCGGTATTGACCGTTTGCAGCAGCATGTCCTTGTCCGCATAGGCGGTCACGAGGATGCGGATGATCTGCGGATACTCCTGCGCGACCTGGCGCAGCAGGTCGTCGCCGTCGCGGCCCGGCATCCGGTAGTCGGTCACGAGCACGGCGATCTCGGCGCCGTGCGTGCCGAGCAGCTCGATCGCCTCGTCCGCGCTCTGCGCGACGTGCACGCAGTAATCGGCACGAATCGCACGGGAGAAATGGTTGCGCGACATCTCCTCGTCGTCGACGAACAGAACGGAAAACGGTGGCTGCGTCGTGTCACTCATTGCTTTCCCAACGAATAGCGGTTGTTGCCGCCGATTATTGAACAGGTGTCCCCGCGAGGATCATATACAAAGCGGCGGCGCGGCGTGAACCCATGCGTGCCGTGCGAATCGCCCCTCTATGCGAGGCGCATCGATGCCTGGTGCAATGGCACCAGGGGCCGCCGCCCGTTGGCCCTTGGGCATCCCCATTGGCAGTAGTGGCTTCATGCATATCGTCGAATTACGATATATAATTCGTCCTGTAGCGATGCAATCGCGCGGGCGCCCTTCGGCGTTCCGTGTGCCGGTTGTCGAATCAGCTTGAAAACGATCCAGATGACGCCCGATTTCGACGCGATCCACAAAGCGCTGGCCAATCCGGTCCGCCGGGAGATTCTCGGCTGGCTGCGCGAGCCGGGCGTGCATTTCGCCGATCAGGAGTTCCCGCTCGAGCACGGCGTGTGCGCGGGCATGATCGACGAACGTTGCGGACTGTCGCAGTCCACCGTGTCGGCGCACCTCGCCGCGCTGCAGCGCGCGGGGCTCGTCACGTCGAAACGGGTCGGCCAATGGGTGTTTTTCAAGCGCAACGAGCCCGTCATTCAGGCGTTCCTCGAACACATGAACGCGCAGCTCTGAGCAGCGTATTCGCATCGCCGCGCTTCCTTTTTCACGCAGTCTTTCAAGGCGCCGGGCCCGGCCCGCCGCCAAAGGTGAACTCTCATGCCGACTCTTTTCGATCCGCTGCAAATTGGCGACCTTACGCTGTCGAACCGCATCATCATGGCGCCGCTCACGCGTCAGCGCGCCGAGGAAATCCGCGTGCCGAACGCGCTGATGGCGCGCCACTACGCCGAGCGCGCGAGCGCCGGCCTGATCCTCAGCGAAGCGACCTCGGTGACGCCGCAGGGCGTCGGCTACGCGGAAACGCCGGGCATCTGGTCGCAGGAACAGGTCGAAGGCTGGAAGCTCGTCACGCAGGCCGTGCACGATGCGGGCGGCAAGATCTTCCTGCAGCTGTGGCACGTCGGCCGCATTTCGGACCCGGTGTTCCTGAACGGCGAACTGCCGGTCGCGCCGAGCGCGATCGCGGCCGGCGGCCACGTGAGCCTCGTGCGCCCCGAGCGTCCGTTCGTGACGCCGCGCGCGCTCGAACTCGACGAAATCGCCGGCGTGGTCGAAGCGTTCCGCAAGGGCGCTGAAAACGCCAAGGCCGCCGGCTTCGACGGCGTCGAAATACATGGCGCGAACGGCTATCTGCTCGACCAGTTCCTGCAGGACAGCACCAACAAGCGCACCGACGCTTACGGCGGCCCGATCGAAAACCGCGCGCGGCTGCTGCTCGAAATCACCGACGCGTGCATCGGCGTGTGGGGCGCAAACCGCGTCGGCGTGCATCTGGCACCGCGCCGCGATTCGCACACGATGGGTGATTCGGACCCGGCCGCGACGTTCGGCTATGTCGCGCGCGAACTCGGCAAGCGCAAGATCGCGTTCATCGCCGCGCGCGAAGCGCTCGGCGAGGACCGCCTCGGCCCGCAATTGAAGAAGGCATTCGGCGGCCCGTACATCGCGAACGAAAAGTTCACGAAAGAAACCGCGCAGCAGGTGCTCGACGCCGGTGAAGCGGATGCGGTGGCGTGGGGTCAGCTGTTTATCGCGAACCCGGACCTCGTGCGCCGCTTCGAGACCGACGCGCCGCTGAACAAGCCGAATCCGGCCACGTTCTACGCGCGCGGCGAAGTCGGCTATACCGACTATCCGACGCTGGAAGAAGTGCAGTAAGCAGCAGGTGGCATCAGCGGCAGCGCGGGCCGACCGCCGCTGCCGTCAAACCCGTATGGCAGGCGTGACCGGAGATCGCTTCGGTCACGCCCGCCGTTTTTTTGCGCCGGCAACACGCGCCCCCCAACGCGCCCACCCCAACATGGCCGCGCGCGAGGCTACACTCGTGGCATCCCGCCACCTACCTCGCCGCTGCCGCCGATGAACCTGATGAACGCCTTGCAGATCGCGCTGCACCTCGACCAGCACCTGAGCACGCTGATCCTGCAATTCGGCTCCGCGGTCTATGCGCTGCTGTTCGTCGTCGTATTCGTCGAGTACGGTTTTCTGCCGCTGTTCTTCCTGCCCGGCGATCCGCTGATTTTCATCTGCGGCGCGCTGGCGGCCACCGGCGCGCTCAACGTCTGGATCGTCGCGCCCGTGCTATTCGTCGCGACGGTGGGCGGCAGCATCGTCGGCTATGGGCTGGGCCGCGCGGTCGGCGAGAGGGTCTATACCTCGAACTACGCATGGCTGAACCGCGCCGCGCTGCAACGCGCGCACGCGTTCAGCGAAGCGCGCGGCCGCCTGACCTTCCTGCTGTCGCCGTACATCGCCGTGGTGCGCACGTTCGCGCCATTCGCCGCCGGCGTCTCGCACATGACCTTCGCGCGCTTCGCGACCTATGTCACCGCCGGCGCCGCGCTATGGGTCGTCTCGCTGATCGCGGCCGGCTATCTGTTCGGCAACGTGCCGGTGGTCCACGAGCATCTGAGCACGCTGGTGCTGCTCGGCATCGTGCTCGGCGCCGCCATGCTGGCCGGCGGCGCGCTCTGGCGTTTTCTCGGCCGCCGCGCACGTGCCCGCTGATGTTGCTTGCTGATGTTGCTTGCTGATGTTGCTTGCTGATGTTGCTTGCTGAAGTCTCCCGCTCGCGTCGCCATGAGACTCGCCGGCCGGGTCATGCTCATCGCCGCTGGCTTGACCCGAACAAGATGTGAAGGTAACCTTCATAGTTAACCTTCACCTCATCTCGCCGCATGAGCACTCCCCTCTCGCCGGTAACACCGGAAGCGCTGCATGCGCTGGCCGAAGACCTGCGCGTGCTGAACAGCAAGCTGCGCCGGCGTCTGCGCGAAGAAGCCCACGTGGGCGACTTCACGCCGTCGCAGGTACAGGTGCTGACGCAGCTCGAACGCGAAGGCCCGGCGACCGTCAGCGCGCTCGCGCGTGCGCACGGCATGCGTCCGCAGTCGATGGGGGAAACGCTCGCGGCGCTGAAAGCCGCCGGGCTCGTGAGCGGCACGCCCGATCCCAACGACGGGCGGCAGACGGTTCTCTCGCTCACGCCGAGTTTTCGCAGGAAGGTCAAGGCAAGCCGCGCGGCGCGCGAAGACTGGCTGTATCGCACGATACAGACGCACTTCTCGCCGGCCGAGCAGCAACAACTCGCGACGGGCGTCGATCTGCTCAAACGCCTCGTCGATTCATAACGCGCGACCCGCATTCGCGCTCACCCTATTCGCCACTCGCAGGAGCACTCCATGGCACTCACCACTCTCGACGCCAGAACCGCACTGGTCGTCGTCGATCTGCAGCGCGGCGTCGTCGCGCTGCCCACCGCGCATCCGGCTGGCGAAATCGTCGAGCGTTCGGTCACGCTGCTCGACGCGTTCCGCCGCCACGGCCTGCCCGTCGTGCTCGTGAACGTCACGGCCGGCGCCCCGGGGCGCACCGAACAGGGCCGTCCCCCCGGCGATTTCCCGGCCGGTTTCGCGGACCTGCTGCCCGAGCTGAAGCAGCAGCCGTCGGACCACGTCGTGACCAAGCGCACCTGGGGCGCGTTCACGAACACGGACCTCGCCGCGTATCTGGACGGCCAGGGCGTCACGCAGGTGGTGCTCACCGGCATCGCGACCAGCATCGGCGTCGAATCGACCGCGCGCTTCGCGAGCGAACTCGGCCTGAACGTGACGCTCGTCGTCGACGCAATGACCGACCTCAACGCCGACGCGCACGTCAACAGCATCACGCGCATCTTCCCGCGCCTCGGCGAAACCGGCACGACGCAGGAAGTGCTCGCCCTGCTCGAAAGCTCACGCGCCTGAGCGGGCTTCATCGAGCGGGTCATCGAGCGTGTCTCCGGGCAGGTCATCGAGCAGGTGCCGTAAGCAGGAGTCGTAAGCGGGCGCCATGAGCCCGTGCCATGAACAGCCGTCAGCGGCGGCCGTTCATGGCTCACATGTATGCACGCATGCGCGCCCACCATCCGGCGCCAAGGAAACCTTGCCGTGAGCTCCACGTTCCGTTCGCTGCGCAATTTCAACTACCGCGTCTGGGCGAGCGGCGCCATCGTCTCGAACATCGGCACGTGGATGCAGCGCACGGCGCAGGACTGGCTCGTGCTCACCGAACTCACGCATCACAACGCGACGGCGGTCGGCATCGTCATGTCGCTGCAGTTCGGCCCGCAGATGCTGTTGCTGCCGCTCACCGGCTATGCGGCCGATCACTTCGACCGCCGCAAGCTGCTGTTCGCGACCCAGGCGGCGATGGGCACGCTGGCGCTCGTGCTCGGTCTGCTCACCGTGACCGGGCTCGCGCAGTTGTGGCAGGTCTATCTGTTCGCGGGACTGCTCGGCTGCGTGACCGCCTTCGATTCCCCCGCGCGTCAAACCTTCGTCTCCGACCTGGTCGGCGAGGCCGATCTCGCCAATGCGGTCGGGCTCAACTCGACCTCGTTCAACGCCGCGCGCATGATCGGGCCGGCCGTCGCGGGCCTGCTGATCGCCTCGGTCGGCACCGGCTGGGTGTTCCTGATCAACGCGCTGTCGTTCGTCGCCGTGCTCGGCGCGCTGCGCATGCTGCGTCTGCACGAACTGCACAGCAAGCCGCTCGCGGTGCGCACGCGCGGCAGCTTCGTCGAAGGCTTCAAATACGTCTGGAAGCGCCCCGATCTGAAGGCGGCGCTGCTGATGCTGTTCCTGATCGGCACCTTCGGCCTGAACTTCCCGATCTTCATCTCGACGATGGCGGTCACCGCGTTTCATGCGGGCGCGGGCGAGTACGGCGTGCTCAGCTCGACGATGGCGATCGTC
>NZ_JAAGPS010000110.1:0-237 GCF_017105025.1 Paraburkholderia sp. Ac-20336
ACAGAGCAGGGTATGAGCAGATAAAGAAAGGTGTCGGAGCACGGCGAGATAAGGACGGTGTGTCAGGTAAAGCACACACACGCTGACGCCGACACGCGCAACACAGAGCACGACGAAAGGGCTGGTACTATCGCAGCAAACCTACCTCAGCACAGAATTCAGACGGGACGCGCGGCTCTGCTTCTATATCGATCGACAGCAGCACAGCGAGCGGAGATGTTAGTTGTTTTTTTTTTT
>NZ_JAAGPS010000111.1:0-23786 GCF_017105025.1 Paraburkholderia sp. Ac-20336
CCGCATGTGCTGGTCGCGCGCCGCTCGGTGTTCGAGCGGCATGGCGCGCCTTTGATGGTGACGGAGTGCATGTTGCCGGCGCTGTGGGCGTGTGTGGGGGCGTTGAGTGTTTCTGGGGCTTCGGGTGAAGACGGCGGTGTTGCTGCACGCGGGGATACCGTGCACGCCGCGCATACGGCCTATGCCCACCAGCGCGAACACGGCCGCCCGCTCGCGCGATGCCGTGACGAAGGCCATCGCTCATGACGCTCAAACGCTGCTTTCCGCCGGTCGTCGATGCCCATACGCGGGTGCTGATTCTGGGCAGCTTGCCGGGCGAGATGTCGTTGGCGCATGGGCAGTACTATGCGCATAAGCAGAACAAGTTCTGGGCGCTTGTTGGGGAGGCAATAGAGCAAAATCTGGTCGGTATGGACTATGCAACTCGTCTCGATAAGCTGCTCGAATACCGCATCGGTTTATGGGACGTCGTTGCAGAGGCCCGTCGTATCGGGAGTCTCGATAGCCGCATACGCGACCATGCGAGCAATGACCTGGTCGCTCTTGTCGATACATTGCCGAATCTGGTCACCATCGCCTTCAATGGCGGGACCGCAGCCAAAATCGGCATGAATGCGCTTGGCGAGCGCGGTGGGCAATATAGACTGCTCCGCCTGCCATCAAGCAGCCCCGCCTATGCCACAGTCCCATACGCAGAAAAGTTGGCCGTTTGGCGGCAACTGCGGGAATCGAATTGACGCGTCCGAACGTGGTCTCGCGTCAGCGGGAATCCTGGCGTGTCTGGTGGTTACCAACGGCCAAACAATCGGTCTAGCGCTGAAATAATCTCGTCTTGCCGGTGATGCAGCGACGTAACGGATTGGCTTAATTCAGTGCGTGGAATCGCGCTCAGTGTCGGCGTATCCAGCATGCACTCGATGCCTTCGATCGTGAAAACAGGTATCAGGTCAGGCGGAAGAGGAACTGGGGCAAAGCTGTCCAATCGTCGCAACGGGATAACCACGCGTGTCGCCAGACCGGATAAATGGTTGCCTTGGACATCAACAACATAAGGCACCGCTGGGCGTTGGCCCGGATTGGGAAATACGTCGAAACGGGCCATCAGAACGCCCGGTATTGAGCGAGCGGCAGGCCATCGCGCTCAACCATCTCGTTATAGGCCTCGATAAAACCGGCGTACTTGATGGCCCACTGGCGATCCTTTTCCACTTGAACGGCTTGACGCAGTGCCCGCTCGCAAGTTTGCGAGAAATTGATACCGAGTGCCTTGGCATCCTTGTAGACGTCTTCGGGCAGGCTAATGTTCGTGGCCCGACGAGGAGTCACATCGGCGGCTGGATGACGCATGGCGTTGCTCCTTATGTGGGTGAATTATGCGCATTTTAGCCCACATGAAAACGTTGAATCTTGATTGGTGAGCGATTGGCCATGCGAGCAACGATTTGGCCGCTTTGGCCGTACGGTTCAACGACGGTACTGTCGGTCAGGCCTGCGGGGTTGGGAGCGGCGGAGTTGGCCCCTTGATAGAATCGCCCGCATTCAATGACAACGGTAACCGATACGATGACGGCATCTCTGAGCAGCGACCTCGACTTCTTCAATCTGCTGGCGGATAACCATTTGCGGCTTGTCGGCACGCCGCTGGTCGAGGGCGGAATCTCCGGCGCCGACGCGGCCCGCTGGCTCTACGAAAGCGCGCCGTTCTGCGTGCTCGCGCACAACACCGACGCCGACCCCCGTTTCATCTACGCGAACGAAGCGGCTCAACGCTGCTTCGAATACGACTGGGACGGCATGACGGCCTTGCGTTCGAGGCTTTCGGCCGAACACCCGAATCGGGACGAGCGCGACAGGTTGCTCGAATCGGTGCGATTGCACGGGTTCGCGACCGGTTATCGCGGCCTGCGCATCTCGAGTTCGGGAAGACGATTCTGGATCGAGGACGTCACGGTCTGGAATCTGCTCGATAGCGAAGGCGTTTATCGGGGGCAGGCCGCAACGTATCGCAACTGGCAGGACGCCTGAGCGCGGCGACAGACGCTTCGGGAGCATCGTATCGGTCTACGGGACGTCGCTGCCAAGGCGCGTCGCGATGGCAGTTTCGCTAGCCGTGTAGTCGATCGATACCGGCTTCTGCGTCTGCCATCGAGCCACCCCGCGCATGCTTGCGTTCCCCATGCGCGCCAGTTCGAAGTAGGGCGGCAGCTTGTCTGCGATTGACGCCGAGTGTTGCCCCGTCGAATGCTATGCTCTCGTTCGACCAAAAATTGCGCCCGTGGCGCGACATCCTCACATGACGAAACTGATCAAGCGCGCTTCGGCCGAGGCGCGTGCTTTCCGTAACCGCGATGCCGACGCCGATGCCGTTGGCGGCAAGCAGAAAATCGCCCGTAATGCCCGCAGTACTTCCCGCGGCGCGGGCCGCACGAACGGCGCCGATAACGACCTGCGCGACCCGAGCGACCTGCGCGACGCGCCGCAAATCGAAGCCCCGCGCAAGCCGCGTTTCGCGCCGGTGACGTTCTCGGAAGAGGGCGGCGTGCGCTACCTGCATTTCGGCACGGAATGGGTGCAAGGCGCGATGCGTCTGCGCAAGCCCGATCACATCGAACTCGAATACGCGCAGCAGATGATGGCCTGGCTGCTGTTCCTCGAAACGCCGAAGCGCATCGTGCAGCTCGGTCTCGGCGCGGCCTCGCTGACCAAATTCGCGCACCGCTTCCTGAAGCGCGCCAAGGTCGAGGCGGTCGAAGTGAATCCGGCGGTCGTCGTGGCCGCGCGCACGATGTTCGAGTTGCCGCACGACGACGCGCGCCTGACCGTGCGCGAAGCCGATGCCTGGGACTTCGTCAACGACGGCGCTAACCACGGCACGATCGGCGCGCTGCAGATCGACGTCTACGACGCGACCGCGCGCGGCCCGGTGCTCGACAGCGTCGCCTTTTATCGTGCGGCGCGTGCGTGTCTGAGCGACGCGGGCATCGTCACGGTGAACCTGTTCGGCGACCATCCGAGCTTCGTGCGCAACATGAAGCGTCTTAACGAGGCATTCGACGGCCGCGTGGTTGCGCTGCCCGAAGTGCACGACGGCAATCGCATCGCGATCGCATTCTCGGGCCCGGCGCTCGAGGTGCCGTTCACGAGGCTCGAAACCCGCGCGAAGCTGATCGAAGCGCAACTCGGCTTGCCGGCGCGCAAGTGGATCAGGGGGCTGCGCGAATCGACGGGGCAGAGCGGCGCTTCGTTTGCGATCTGATCGCCGTAGCGGCTGGCTGAGGTAAGCCGGCCGGCGAGCCGCATCGCGGCGGCGCGTTGCCGCCGCATGGCCTCACGTGCCGCTACGTGCCCCGGCATGCCGATACATACCGCTACGATATGCGCCTTGCCGCGCGCCGTTGCGCCTCGGGTCGTCCCTGCTTGACCGGGCGTTCGGGGCTCCTATACTCTTTCGAAGCTTTCGGGGCGTCCGTGGCCGACCGCGGGACGACCACCCGCTGTGATTCAACCTCCCGTCGACCACGGGCAAACAATTCAAATAGGAAAGAGGAGACGTCATGGCTCACGACGCCGACGTGAAGAAGGCCAGCAAGCACTGGCTCTGGCTGTTGCTGCTGCCCTGGATCGCGATGATCTGGGTGCCGTCCTACAACAAGGTCGAGCCGCAGCTGTTCGATTTCCCGTTCTTTTATTGGTATCAACTGCTCTGGGTGCTGATCAGCGCGGTCATTACCGCGTTCGTCTACAACAAGACCAAATCCCGCTATACGGGCCGCTCGCAAGGGGGCGCACAACAATGAACCCCATTGCAACGTTCGTCTTCGTTCTGTTTTTCATCGGCGTCACGATTCTCGGTTTCGTCGCGGCGCACTGGCGGCGCGGCGATCTGGCCCATCTCGAAGAGTGGGGGCTCGGCGGCCGGCGCTTCGGCACGATCGTCACGTGGTTCCTGCTCGGCGGCGACCTCTACACCGCCTACACGTTCGTCGCGGTGCCGGCGCTCGTGTTCGGTGCGGGTGCAACCGGTTTCTTCGCACTGCCGTACACGATCCTGATCTATCCGTTCGCGTTCGTCGTGTTCCCGAAGTTGTGGAGCGTCGCCAAGCGCCACGGCTACGTGACCTCGGCCGACTTCGTCTCGGCGCGCTACGGCAGCCGCATGCTGGCGCTCGCGATCGCCGTGACCGGCATCGTCGCGACGATGCCGTACATCGCGCTGCAACTGGTCGGTATCGAAGTGGTGATCGGCGCGCTCGGTTTCGACACGACCGGCTTCGTCGGCGATCTGCCGCTCATCATCGCGTTCGCGATCCTCGCGGCCTACACGTACACCTCGGGCCTGCGCGCGCCGGCGATGATCGCGGTGGTCAAGGACATCCTGATCTACGTGACGATCTTCGCCGCGATCATCGTGATTCCGCCGCAACTGGGCGGCTTCGGCCATATCTTCGGCGCGGTGCCGCCGGCCAAGCTGCTGCTGAAGTCGCCGGACGTCTCGAATCTGAACGGCTATAGCGCCTACGCGACGCTCGCGGTCGGCTCGGCGCTCGCGCTGTTCCTGTATCCGCACTCGATCACGGCGGTGCTGTCGTCGAAGTCGGGCAACACGATCCGCCGCAACATGGCGCTCTTGCCGGCCTATTCGCTCGTGCTCGGTCTGCTCGCGCTGCTCGGCTTCATGGCGCTCGCGGCCGGCGTGAAGGACATGCCGGAATTCGTGCCGTATTTCAAGGCATTCGGCCCGAACTTCGCGGTGCCGGCGCTGTTCCTGCACTTCTTCCCGTCGTGGTTCGTCGGCGTGGCGTTCGCGGCGATCGGTATCGGCGCGCTGGTGCCGGCGGCGATCATGTCGATCGCGGCGGCGAACCTGTACACGCGTAACGTGCACAAGGAGTTCATCAACCGCAACATGACGCACGAGCAGGAGACCAACGTCGCGAAGCTGGTCTCGCTGATCGTCAAGGTCGGCGCGGTCGCGTTCATTCTCGGCCTGCCGCTCACGTACGCGATCCAGCTGCAACTGCTCGGCGGTATCTGGATCATCCAGACGCTGCCGGCGATCGTGCTCGGTCTCTACACGCGCGTGCTCGACTATCGGGGCCTGCTGATCGGCTGGGCAGCAGGCATCGCGACCGGCACGTGGATGGCGATTTCGCTGAAGCTCGCCGGTTCGATCTTCACGATCCACCTGTTCGGCATGGCGATTCCGGGCTATGCGGCGGTGTGGTCGCTGATCGTGAACCTCGTGGTGGCGGTCGTGGCGAGCCTGCTCGTGCGCGTGGTCGGCATGCAGGGCGGCGAGGACCGCACGAGTCCGGAAGACTATCTGGACATGGCCGAAAGCTGATGGATTTGCGGCTTCCGTCGTTCCGGAGCGGTTCCGGATTTTGATGGCATGCTGAAAACGCAACGCCCGCAGACGAAAGTTTGCGGGCGTTGCTGTTTGTGTGGCGCTTCGTGGCGGGGTGGCGGAGTCGTTTTGCGACGCGTTCATGGTGCGTCACCAGGGCTTGGGTTTGGGCTTCGGCTCTGGCTGGTGCCCCGGCGGCCGTGACCGCCTACCGTGACGCCCGGCGCTGAGCCGAATGGTGCCGCGCGGTACGTTCGCCGTATGACTGCCGCGATGCGCCGCTCAAACCTGCGGCGGCAGCGTGACCATCCACTTCAGGCCGAAGCGGTCTTCCACGATGCCGAACCCTTCGCTCCAGAACGTCTTCTGGAACGGCATCACGACCTGACCGCCATCGGCGAGTGCGTTGAAGCTTTTTTCGGCGATGGCGCTGTCTTCGACGGTCAGCGACAGACTGAAGCCGTTGAACGAACCGGCTGCGGGATCGCAGGCGCCGTCGGAGGCCATCCAGAAGGTCGTGCCGAGCTGCACGTTGGCGTGCATGATCTTGTCCGCGAGTTCGGGGCGCGGCGGGTTGTTCGGGTCGGGCGGCGCATCCCTGAAGTGCATCTTGAAGATCACCTGAGCGCCGAGCTTTTCGCTGTAGTAGTCGAGCGCTTCCTCGCAACGGCCGTTGAAAAACACGTAAGGCTGAACGTACATGATCGTCTCCTTGAAAGATCAGGCGTGGGCCGACTGCCGCCGTTTCTCCGCGCGTGACGGCGAGACGGGACGGGTGTGGGGTCGATTGTAGTCGTCTGCCGTGCGTGGTTTGTGACGGTGAGGCGCAGGAGTAGGCGGCGTGGTGTGGGAGCGTGCGGACGTCGGGTGCCTTGCGAGTTGGGTATCGGCTTGGGCTGCACAAACGGCAAACGGCGAGAGGCAAACGAAACGGCCCTGAACCGCGAGGTTCAGGGCCGTCCTGTGACGATGCATTGCGTTGCCGCTGGCCGTCGCGTGATTGGCCGCTTCATGCGGCAGAGCCGACGGGCCACCGCAACCGCGGCTACGCTCCGCGCATCAACGCAGCGCGTCGATCAGCTTCTCCAGCTTCACCGCGTCCGCCGCAAACGCGCGGATGCCTTCGGCGAGCTTCTCGGTCGCCATCGCGTCGTCGTTGACGAGGAAGCGGAACGATTTTTCGTCGACCGGCACGCGCTCGATGTCCGCGTCGCCCGACATTTGCGCCGACAGCTTGCGCTCGACCGGGTCGCCGCTCTCCTGCAGCTTTTGCAGCAATTCCGGGCTGATGGTCAGCAGATCGCAGCCGGCCAGTTCGAGAATCTGCGAGGTCGTGCGGAAGCTCGCGCCCATCACCTCGGTCTTGTAGCCGAACTTCTTGTAGTACGCGTAGATGCGGCGCACCGACTTGACGCCCGGATCGTTGGCGCCGCCGTCTTTCGCTTCGTCCCACGCGCTGCCGGCGTTCTTCTTGTACCAGTCGTAGATGCGGCCGACGAACGGCGAAATCAGTTGCGCGCCCGCTTCCGCGCAGGCGGCGGCCTGGGCCAGCGAGAACAGCAGCGTCATGTTGCAGTGGATGCCTTCTTTCTGCAGCACCTCGGCCGCGCGCACGCCTTCCCAGGTGGACGCGAGCTTGATGAGCACGCGCTCGCGGCCGATGCCATGGTCCTTGTACAGCGCGATCAGCTCGCGGCCCTTGGCGATCGAGCCTTCGATGTCGAACGACAGGCGCGCGTCGACTTCGGTCGACACCCGGCCCGGGATGATCTTGAGGATTTCGGTGCCGAACGCGATCAGCAGCTGGTCGATGATCGCGCCGACCGGCTTCGACGCATGCGCCTTGACGGTCTTTTCGAGCAGCGGCCGGTAATCGTCCTTCTGTACGGCCTTCAGAATCAGCGACGGATTGGTGGTCGCGTCCCGCGGCTTGTATTGCGCAAGCTGCTGGAAGTCGCCGGTGTCGGCCACGACGGTGGTGTATTGCTTGAGTTGATCGAGTGCGGTTGTCATGTTCGAGCCTTCTGGGCGCGCGTGCGCCGTGGTTCAGGAGAAATGAGATTGCCGCCGTACCGGCAGGAAGAGCCGGTGCCGGTGGCCGCGAGTCACGCCGCAGCGCATCCCATGATAGGGTCGGGGCGCGCTGCCGGATGCATCTATTCTATGGCGGATCGCCGAGGACGGCATAAACGGCGGGCCTTTGCGATCCGTTCGCGCGCATAGGCCGTGCCTGGGCGCTTCAGGCGCGCCGCGCGTTCAACACCACTTGCGTCACCACGCCTGCGACCAGCCCCCAGAACGCCGAGCCGATCGACAGCAGCGTGAGTCCCGAGGCGGTCACCATGAACGTGACGAGCGCGGCTTCGCGCTGCCTCGCGTCCTGCATCGCGTTGGCGAGGCCGCTCATGATCGAGCCGAACAGCGCGAGCGCCGCGACCGACACGACCAGCGCCTTCGGCAACGCGGCGAACAGCGCGGCGATCGTCGCGCCGAAGATGCCCGCGAGCAGATAGAAAATGCCGCCCCAGACCGCCGCCGTGTAACGCTTGGCGGGATTCTCGTGGGCTTCGGGGCCGGTGCAGATCGCTGCCGTGATCGCCGCGAGATTGATGCCGTGCGAGCCGAACGGCGCAAGTAGTAGCGAGGCGATGCCGGTCGTCGCGATCAGCGGCGCGGACGGCGTCGTGTAGCCGTCCGCGCGCAGCACCGCGATGCCGGGCACGTTCTGCGAGGCCATCGCGACCACGAACAGCGGAATGCCGATGCTCACGCTCGCCGCCACGGAGAACGCCGGCATCGTGAACACCGGATGCGCGAGCGCGATGTGAAAGTGGCTGAAATCGAGCAGCCCGAGGGCGCCGGCGGCGATCGTGCCGGCCACGAGCGTCGTGACGATCGCGTAACGCGGCGCGAAGCGTTTGACGATCAGGTAGGTGAAGAACATCGTCAGCACGAGCGCGGTCTGGAACTGCGCGGCGCGGAAAATCTCGATGCCGATCTCGAACAGGATGCCCGCGAGCAGTGCCGCCGCGATGCCGGCCGGAATCTTCTTCATGAGCGTGTCGAACCAGCCGGTCAGGCCGACCAGCGTCAACAGCGCCGCGCAGACGATAAAGGCGCCGATCGCCTGCGCGTAGTCGACATTCGGCAGCGACGATATCAGCAGCGCCGCGCCCGGCGTCGACCACGCGATCACGATCGGCGCGCGAAAGCGCAGCGACAGGCCGATCGTGCACAGCGCCATGCCGATCGAGAGCGCCCAGATCCACGAGGAAATCTGCGCGTCGCTCAGATGCGCGGCCCGGCCCGCCTGGAACATGAGCACGAGCGAACTGGTGTAGCCGGTCATCGCGGCGACGAAGCCGGCGACGATCGCGGACAGCGACGTATCGGCGAGCGGATTGAGACGCCCGGGCGGCGTGGTGGCGGGGGACAGCTGGGGTGAAGGAGGCGAACTCATGCGCGAACTCATGCGAATACTTTCTTGTTGTCGAAGTTAAAGCGGAGTGATTCTGCCGCATGGGCGGCATCGGCCAGGCCGAGGCGGGCGGCCCGCGCCTCGGGTGTCATTTGCTCAACACGCGCATGGCCGTCTCGAGCCCCGCGAGCGTGAGCGGATACATGCGATGTCCGAGCACCTCGCGGATCGCGCTGACCGACTGCCGGTACGGCCATAGCGCTTCCGGTTCGGGATTGAGCCACGCGAAGTGCGGGAAATGATCGGCGAGGCGGCGCAGCCACACCGCGCCGGCTTCGGCGTTGTTGTACTCGACCGAGCCGCCCGGCTGCAAGACCTCGTACGGGCTCATGGTCGCGTCGCCGACGAAAATCAGCTTGTAGTCGGGCGTGAACTTGTGCAGCACGTCCCACGTCGGTGTGCGCTCGGCATGGCGGCGCCGGTTGTTCTTCCACAGGAAGTCGTACACGCAGTTGTGGAAATAGTAGAACTCGAGGTGCTTGAACTCGGCCTTGGCGGCGGAAAACAGCTCCTCGGTGCGCTTGACGTGGTCGTCCATCGAGCCGCCGACGTCGAGCAGCATCAGCACCTTCACGTTGTTGTGCCGCTCGGGCACCATCTTCAGATCGAGCCAGCCGGCGTTCGCCGCCGTGCTGCGGATCGTGTCGGGCAGATCGAGTTCCTCGGCCGCGCCTTCGCGCGCGAAGCGGCGCAGCCGCCGCAGCGCAACCTTGATGTTGCGCGTGCCGATTTCGACCTGGTCGTCGTAGTCGCGATAGGCGCGTGCTTCCCAGACCTTGACCGCCGTGCGGTTGCCGGCCGCGTCGCCGCCGATGCGCACGCCTTCCGGGTTATAGCCGCCGTTGCCGAACGGCGACGTGCCGCCCGTGCCGATCCATTTGCTGCCGCCCTCGTGGCGCTCCTGCTGCTCGTCGAACAGTTCCTTGAGGCGCTCCATCAGCTTGTCGAGGCCGCCCATCGCCTCGATCTGCGCCTTTTCCTCGGGCGACAGATCGCGTTGCAGCTTCTTCTTGAGCCAGTCGAGCGGAATGTCGAAGGCGAGTTCCGAGGTGGCCGCGACGCCGTTGAAATAGGCGCCGAACGCCTGGTCGAACTTGTCGAAGTACTGTTCGTCCTTCACGAGCGTGATGCGCGCGAGGTAGTAGAACTCGTCGAGCGACGGCGCGATCACGTTGGCCTTCAGCGCTTCGAGCAGCGTCAGGTATTCCTTCACCGAGACCGGCAGCCTGGCGGCGCGCAGCGAGTAGAAGAAGTCGATCAGCATGCTGGGTGTCCTGCGGCGGCGGAAGGTCGGGCGGCGCTGCGGCCGGGCGGGCTCGAAAGGGCCCGGTGGCGATCGGCAGCGCCCACGCGACGCGGGTTAGCGGTTGTTGCGGTTCATGAAGAGCAGCCGCTCGAACAGGTTCACGTCCTGCTCGTTCTTCAGCAGCGCGCCATGCAGCGGCGGAATGATCTGCTTCTGGTCGGCCGAACGCAGCGCTTCGGGCGGGATGTCCTCGGCGAGCAGCAGCTTGAGCCAGTCGAGCAGCTCCGAGGTGGACGGTTTCTTCTTGAGCCCCGCGACGTTGCGCAGTTCGAAGAAGCTCTGCAGCGCCGCGGCGAGCAGTTCCTTCTTGATGCCGGGGTAGTGCACCTCGACGATCTGCTGCATCGTCGTCGCGTCCGGAAACCTGATGTAGTGGAAAAAGCAGCGGCGCAGGAACGCGTCGGGCAGCTCCTTCTCGTTATTCGACGTGATGATGACGAGCGGGCGATGCTTCGCGCGTACCAGCTCGTGCGTCTCGTAGACGTAGAACTCCATGCGGTCGAGTTCGCGCAGCAGGTCGTTCGGGAATTCGATGTCGGCCTTGTCGATCTCGTCGATCAGCAGCACGCTCTGCTCGTCGGACTCGAACGCCTGCCACAGCACGCCCTTGACGATGTAGTTGCGGATGTCCTTGACGCGCTCGTCGCCGAGCTGCGAATCGCGCAGGCGCGAGACCGCATCGTATTCGTACAGGCCCTGCTGGGCCTTGGTGGTCGACTTGATGTGCCATTGCAGGAGCGGCATGCCGAGCGCGGCGGCGACTTCCTCGGCGAGCATGGTCTTGCCGGTGCCCGGCTCGCCCTTGATGAGCAGCGGACGCTTGAGCGTCATCGCGGCGTTGACCGCGAGCTTGAGGTCGTCGGTGGCGACGTACTGCGATGAGCCTTCGAAACGCATGGCGAGATGCTCGTGTTCGGGAAAAAACCCAGTATAAGTCAGAAGACCTGTTGCCCTGAAACCGGCTCGCGTAAGGTGTCGGGCGGTATCGGGCCCCGCCGTGTGCCGCGTTGCGCGGGCGCCGCGCCACGCCCGTGCGTGGGCGCGTGCGGACAGCCGTAGAAGCGCCCGCGCGGCATGCTGGACAAGGCTCGCGGGCAGGTGGCGCGGCGCTTCGGCGTCTGTGGACGTTCGGCGCGGCGTCGCGGTACAATGGGCCCGATTTTTTTGCCTGCGTGGCTACCCTACAAAAAGAACGGCGCGGGCCGTTGCCTTTCTGGGCGCCCGTTTCCCCTCAAGCCAGGTTACATGCTATGAACAAATTCGTCGGCAAACACGTCGTGATCGCAGCGTTGTCGGTGCTCGCGGGCTATGCGGCCAGCGCGCAGGCAGCGGATGTCGTCGGCAATGCGAAAGCGGGCCAGGACAAGGTCGCGATGTGTATCGGCTGCCACGGTATTCCCGAATACCGCACGGCATATCCGGAAGTGTTCCGCGTGCCGAAGCTGGGCGGCCAGAATCAGGCCTACCTCGAAAACGCGCTGCATGCCTACAAGAAGGGCGACCGCCATTTCGACACGATGCACGCCATCGCGGCCTCGCTGTCGGATCAGGACATTGCCGACATCGCCGCTTACTACGCCGCGCAAACTGCCGCTTCGCAAAACAATCCCGACAAGTGATCGGCGTCGTTAGGCGTAGGTCACCAGCTAATCAAATTCGCGGGATAGGAGATCTCATGATTAAGCCCCAACAGGCACTCCACACGGTGTTCAAGGCTGCATGCGCGTCGGCGGCAGTGATCGGTCTGGTTGCAGCGAACGCCGCGCACGCGGCCGACGCGTCCAACGGCAAGGTGCTGGCCGACAGCCACAACTGCGCGGCCTGCCACGGCGTCAACCTGAACAAGCCCGTCAGCCCGGAGTATCCGAAGCTGGCCGGTCAGCATAGCGACTACGTCTACTGGGCGTTGCGTCAGTATCAGATGGGCACCGGCAATCCGCATTTCGGCCGCAACAACGCGATCATGCAGGCGCAGGTGCAAAGCCTGTCGCTCAGCGACATGAAGGACATCGCGGCGTATGTCGAATCGCTCGACGGCGATCTCGTGCAGAAGAAGTAAGCCCGCCTGAAGTCAGGTCGACGTGGGCGCCGGGTGGCCGGCGCTTGCTCCCGCGAGATTCGTCGTGCAATCGTGTGATTGCACGAACGGAGAACGAAAAACACCCCGCCTTGGCGGGGTGTTTTGCTTTGGGGGCCAGGCTTTGGCTGGCTGTCGGGCGCGTACCTGAGGTGTGTTGCGTGTCGATGAACGAGCCCGGGCCGGCGTCTCGCGCGCAGTCATCGGCTGGCGCCACGTGTGCTCAGTCGCGCGTCGCGCGCCGTTCGATCCGTTGCAGATACGCGTCGGTGTCCGGCGGCGTGCCGGTGCGCTGTGCTTCCCAGATGGTCTCGCCGAGGCAGTCCATGATCGCGTGCTGCGCGTCGTGCGTCGAGCCGAGGCGGGCGGCAAGCCGGTCGTGCGCCGCGCGGATGCCGGGCGGCTGGTCGATCGACAGTTGCTCGGAGATCGCCAGATGCATCGACAGATGCAGGAACGGGTTGGTTTGCCCGCGCTCGGGCGAATAGTCCTGCGCCTGGGCGGCGGCGCCGTCGCTCAGATCGGCGTGATATTCCGGATGCTCGACGATCCAGTCGGCGGCGATGGCCTCGAGCGGCGTCAGAATTTCGCCCTGACGCTGCTTGCGCCAGGTATCGGTGAAAAAGAGGCGGACTTCGTCGCGGCTGGGATTGAACATCGTGGAACCGGTGCGTGGGAGTGGACACGTCGCGTGCGCGAACCCGTTATTTTACGCCGGGTGCGATGGGGTGCGGGTGGGCGCTGGCGGTGCTTCCGACGGAGCGCGGCCGAGCCGCGTCGCGCGGGCGCCGCACCGTTGTTTGCGCCACGCCGCATCGCCTTTCAAACCGCAAACCGCAAACCGCTCACAGATCGGGCGGCGGCGTCTTCGGGCGGAACTCGCACAGCGGCTCGATCGCGCAATGCCAGCATTCGGGCCGGCGCGCCTTGCACACGTAACGCCCATGCAGGATCAGCCAGTGATGCGCATCCTGCCTGAACTCGGCGGGCGTGAATTTTTCGAGCGCCGTCTCGACCGCGCGCACGTCCTTGCCCGGCGCGAGCCCGGTGCGGTTGGCGACGCGGAAGATGTGCGTATCGACGGCGATGGTCGGATGGCCGAACGCCGTGTTGAGGATCACGTTGGCCGTTTTCCGGCCGACGCCGGGCAGACTTTCGAGCGCCTCGCGATCCTCGGGGACCTCGCCGCCGTACTGGTCGAGCAGGATGCGGCAGGTCGCGATGACGTTCTTCGCCTTCGTGCGATACAGGCCGATCGTCTTGATGTAGTCCGCGACGCCTGCTTCGCCGAGATCGAAGATCTTCTGCGGCGTATTCGCGACCGGAAACATCTTGCGCATCGCCTTGTTGACCGACACGTCCGTTGCTTGCGCGGACAGTAGCACCGCGATCAGCAGTTCGAACGGCGTCGTGTACTCGAGCTCGGTGGTTGGATGCGGATTCAGGCTCTGAAGCGTTTCGTAGATAGCGCGGCGTTTGTTCGCGTTCATGCGGAGCGTGTCGGTGGGTGGGGGGCGGGCGGCTCGGCTAACCGGGCGAATGTGCGCGGTTTCGCATGTGCTCAGCGCGGCTCGGACGGTTTGGGCGGCTTGCCGTTCCCGGGCGCCGTGCCGAGGCCGAGACGGTGGCGGCGCGCTTCGGCGGCGTCGATCTGGGCCTGCACGTCGGCGCTGACGTTCTCGGTGTTGAGCGGTCCCTGACCTGTCGCGGTCATTTCTTCCTTCTTCTTGCGGGCGCGTTCGAGCGCGGCCTGGATGATCGCGCGTTTCTTCGCTTCAGCGTCGGCTGCGGTAGCCGTAACCGGGGCGGCGGGCGTTGCCGCGCCACCCTCGGCTGACGCCGCGGCCGCTACGCTTGCCGGACTCACCGCGGCGCCGGCGCTGCCAGCTCGCCGCGCCGCAGCACGCGCTTCGGCGGCGTCGCGTTCGCGCGCAAGACGTGTTTCGTGACGGTGATGCCGCTCGCGCGCGGCATCGGCCTGGCCTTGGCTCCACGCATCCCAGCCGGTCGCCTCGCCGGTGACAGGCAGCATCGCGATGCAGTCGACCGGGCAGGGCGGCACGCATAGATCGCAACCGGTGCACAGTTCGGCGACGACCGTGTGCATCTGTTTCGGTGCACCAACTATTGCATCGACTGGACATGCTTGCATGCAAAGCGTGCAGCCGATGCAAACCTGTTCGTCGATAACCGCCAGCGGCCGTGCGCGTTCGACGCCATTGGCGGAATTGAGCGGAAGCACCGGTTTGCCGAGCAGCGCGGCGAGGCGCGCGATGCCTTCGGCGCCGCCGGGCGGGCACTGGTTATAGTGCGCGGCGCCGCTTGCGACGGCTTCGGCATAGGGGCGGCATGCGGGATAACCGCACTTCGTGCATTGCGTTTGGGGCAGCAGATCCTCGATGCGATCCGCGAGTGTTTTGACGTCTGTCACGGTTGCGGCGTGGGGGTTGGGTGTGCGTGCGCACAGCCTGAACTAAATAGCACATTATCGCCGATTTCCCCGATTGCCATTCGCAATCCATGTGCCATAATCGAAGCGCTTTTTCGAAAGACCGCAGAAAAGGGTGTGTTCCCCAACCATAACGCGCCCGCTCAACGCCGCCAGCGCGAAGTCCGAGGAGAGAGGCTGGCAGCGCGATCCGGATAACGCGGCTCACGAAGACGATGCCACCATGAATCAGCCGAAAATCAAAAGAGATCCTGAAGGCACGCGGCGGCGCATTTTGCTTGCGGCAGCCGAAGAGTTTGCAAATGGTGGGCTGTTCGGCGCACGCGTCGACCAGATTGCCCGCCGCGCGGAAACCAATGAACGCATGCTCTATTACTACTTCGGTAGCAAGGAGCAACTGTTTACCGCGGTACTCGAGCATGCGTTCAGCGCGCTCAACGAAGCGGAGCGCACGCTCGAACTCAACGGCGTCGCACCCGTCGAGGCCGTTACGCGTCTTGCGCATTTCGTTTGGGACTACTATCGCGATCATCCCGAACTGCTGCGTCTCATCAACAACGAGAATCTGCACGAAGCACGCTATATGCAGAAGTCGACGCGCATCCGCGAAATGATCTCGCCGATCGTCGCGACGCTCGGCGGCATTCTCGAACGCGGTCAGCGAGCAGGGCTGTTTCGCACGAACGTCGATCCGCTGCGCTTTTACGTGACGCTTTCGGGCATGGGCTACTACATCGTGTCGAACCGCTTCACGATCGAAGCGACGCTCGGCCGCGATTTCAGCAGCGCCGCCGAACGCAGCGAAGTGATCCAGATGAATACCGAGTTGCTGCTCGCGTACCTGTTGCGCAAGTAGCCGGGTGGGGCGAGGCGATCCGAGGCGGTGCGCGCCGCGAACGGCTATCGCAGCGGAGTTTTGGGCGCTCGCAACCGGCCACGCAAAAAGCGAACAAAAATCAGTATCACGAACCAGGTTGAGAGGCACTGGGTTGAAAAGCACCAGGTTGAGAAGCCGGCTCAATAGAAAAGCCAACGGCCTCAGTAGAGGCCGTTGGCTTTTTCAATGCTATTGCACGTTTAATGCTTAGGCTTCGACTTTCTCTTTCGTCGTCCTGGTGGTCTTGCTGTTGTGCGCGAGAATGAAGTCGCGCAGTTGCGGATAGATGATCGTGCGCCAGCGGCGTCCCGAGAAAATGCCGTAGTGGCCGCATTTTTCCGCGGTGAAGTGCTGTTTGTGCTTCGCGGGAATGCCCGAGCACAGATCATGCGCGGCGTAGGTCTGTCCGTCGCCGGAAATATCGTCCAGCTCGCCTTCGATCGTAAACAGCGCGGTCGTCTTGATGTCCTGCGGCCGCACGCGTTCGCCGCCGACATCCCACGTGCCCTCGGCAAGACGGAACTCCTGGAACACGACGCGGATCGTGTCGAGGTAATAGTCGGCATCCATGTCGAGCACGGCGTTGTATTCGTCGTAGAAGCGGCGATGCGCTTCGGCGTCGTCTTCGTCGCCGCGCAGCAGGCTCTGGTAGTAGTCCCAGTGCGAGGCCGCGTGGCGCTCCGGATTCATTGCGACGAAACCGGTGTGCTGCAGGAAGCCCGGATACACCTTGCGGCCCACGCCCGGATAATTCGGCGGCACCGTGAAAATCACGTTGTTTTCGAACCACTCGTACGAATGCTGCGTGGCGAGCGAGTTGACCGAGGTCGGGCTCTTGCGCGCGTCGATCGGGCCGCCCATCATCGTCATGGTGCGCGGCGTGTCTTCGCCGCGGCTCGCCAGCAGCGCAATGGCGGCGAGCACCGGCACGGTCGGCTGGCACACGGAGATCACGTGCAGATTCTTCGCGCCGATGTGGCGGATGAATTCCTGGATGTACGCGACGTAGTCGTCGAGGCGGAATTGGCCGGCTTCGAGCGGCACCATGCGCGCGTCGATCCAGTCGGTGATGTAGACCTTGTGGTCTTGCAGCAACGTGCGCACGGTGTCGCGCAGCAGCGTGGCGTGGTGTCCCGACAACGGCGCGCAGACCAGCACGGCCGGCTCGTCTTTCAATTGATTGACGGCATCGCTGTCGTCCGCATAGCGCTTGAAGCGCATCAGGCGGCAGAACGGCTTCTCGATGATGGTCTGCTCGACGATCGGGATGTTATGACCGTCTTTGACAATCTGGTGGATGTTGAACTCGGGCTTTTCGTAATCCTTGCCGAGCCGGTACAGCAGTTCGTAACCGGCTGAGAGGCGCGTGGCGCCCGGCACGTAGGCTAAGGGACTGGCAGGATTCGCGAATGATTTCGACGCGGCCTGGGCCCAGGCGGTGAGGGGGCTCAACATCGCCCGCTGGAATTCGTGCAGTTGATAGAGCATGGGTGCTCCGTTTTAGGCGGTTCGCATTGGGCTTCGCAAACACGCGTGAGGCGTTGCGGCGGGCCATTTTGGTTGTGGGCGCATTGTTTTTGGCCGACAGTCGGATCGATGATATCGAACTATGTAAATTTGTGCAACGCAACAATTCGCGCACACACGGTACGCAAACTGTCACTGGATCATGCTAGTGGCGATGCTGCTGCGCCGCTATCAGGGCTTGCCTCACCCTCGAGGGCCATCTCGCGCGCGCCGTTATGCGGCGGCTGGCCGGTCGCCTGGGCCATTTCCTGCTCGTGTTTCATCAGGTTCAGCCCGGTGTGCACGAGCGCTACATGCGAAAACGCCTGGGGGAAATTGCCGACGAGCCGCTTCGCGGCCGGGTCGTATTCCTCGGCGAGCAGACCGACGTCGTTGCACAGCGCGAGCAGGCGCTCGTACATCTCGATCGCTTCGCTCACGCGGCCCTGCAGCGCGAGGTTGTCGACCATCCAGAACGAGCACGCAAGAAAGGTGCCTTCGCCGGGCGGCAGGCCGTCGTCGTATTCGGTGGTGCGGTAGCGCATCACGAAGCCGCCGTGCATCAGGTCCTTCTCGATCGCCTCGACGGTGCCCTTGATGCGCGGGTCGCGCGGCGGCAGGAAGGCGACCAGCGGCATCAGCAGCACGCTCGCGTCGAGCTGGTCGCTGCCGTAGTGCTGCACGAACGCATTGCGCTCGGGATTCCAGGCTTTCTCGCAGACTTCCGCGTGAATTTCGTCGCGCGTCGCGCGCCATTCGTCGAGCGGGCCGTCGAGCGCGAACATGTCGGCCGAGCGGATCGCGCGATCGAACGCGACCCACGCCATCACCTTCGAGAACGTGAAGTGCCGGCGTCCGCCACGCGTTTCCCAGATGCCTTCGTCGGGCTCGCGCCAGATCGTCGCGAGGTGCCCGAGCATCGCGCATTGCACGTTCCAGGCGGTGGCGTCCGCCTGCAGGCCGCCGACGCGCGCGAGATGCAGCGCGTTCATGACTTCGCCGTAGACGTCGAGCTGGCGCTGGCCGACCGCGTTGTTGCCGATGCGCACCGGCTTCGCGCCCTGGTAGCCCGGCAGCCAGTCGATTTCGAATTCGGGCAGGCGCCGCTCGCCGGCGATGCCGTACATGATCTGCAACTGATCCGGCGCGCCCGCCATCACGCGGCCGAGCCAGCTGCGCCACGCGCGCGCTTCGTCGTAGTAGCCGCCGCGCATCATCGCGAGCAGCGTGATGGTCGCGTCGCGCAGCCAGCAGTAGCGGTAGTCCCAGTTGCGCGAGCCGCCGAGCTGCTCCGGCAGCGAGGTCGTGGGCGCGGCGACGATGCCGCCGGTCGGTTCGTAGGCGAGCGCCTTGAGCGTAATCAGCGAGCGGCGGATCGGTTCGGCCCAGCGCCCCTCGACGGTGCCGCGCGCCGACCATTCGAGCCAGTGATTCTCGGTGCGCGCGAGCGCCGTATGCGGGTCGCGCGCGGGCGGAATACGCAGATGCGACGGCGCATAGGCGAGCGAGAACGGCACGCGCTCGCCTTCGGTCACGGTGAATTCGGCGATGGTTTTCATATCTTCGCCGCGCAGCTCGACCGGCGTGCGCAGCACCGCGTTGTCCGGGCCGACGATTGCCTTGATGCCGCTGTCCTGTTCGAGCCGGTCGACCCACGGAATCGAGAAGCCGTAGTCGAAGCGCAGCACGAGCTCCATTTTCATGCGCACGGTGCCGCGCTTGCCGACGACGATGCGGATCATTTCCGACCAGCCGTTGCCGGGCGGCATGAAGTCGATCAGCGTGACGGCGCCCTCGGGCGTTTCGAAGTCGGTTTCGAGGATCAGCGTTTCGCCGCGATAACGGCGCGTGACGGTGGGCGCGGCATCGTTGGCCGACGTGTCGGGCGCGATCAGCCAGCGGCCGTTGTCGGGCGTGCCGAGCAGCGCGGCGAAACAGGCGCCGGAGTCGAAGCGCGGCCAGCAGAGCCAGTCGACGGAACCTTCGCGGGAGACGAGCGCGGCCGTGTGGCCGTCGCCGATGAGTGCATAGTCTTCGATGAGTGCGGGCATGTCGGAAAACGTGTCGTGATGGCGGACGGCGGGAAGCGGTACGGCGGGTGGGTACCGCGGGTGCCGCGCCTCGAAAGCCGGTTATTACCGGACCTGCATGAACTGGGTTGGTTCATCGCGTGGTGCGGCAAAACGCGATTGGTAAATTGTCAAATCCATGCTTAGAATTGAACCTCATGCCGATGTCCGGTGCATACCGGGCTGCGAATCGGCCTTGCTCATGGCGCATCGATACGCCGTTTCCGAGGACGAAAGCCATGCTGAACCCGTCGAAATCCGATTGCATCACGATTCTCTCGGCCGCCAGCCAACTTGCCGACGATTCGATGCTGCCACTCGATCATGGCCACCTTGGCCTGAGCCGCAACTGCATGCTCGCGACCGCGGCGTTTCTGGTCGAGCGGGCCTGCTTCCGGCGCTATCAGGAAGACGACGGTCATTATGCCGTTGGCGCCTTGTCGCTGCAGGGGCGTTTGCGTCTCGACCAGCTTTCGAACGGTTGAGCGGCACTGCGTACGCACGCGGTTTGACGCGCTGCTTTATCTGAATCGGGTTCTATCGTTCCGCTCACGACCGACACGGAGTGCGCAAGCGTGGGTGGCGCGCTCGCGTGGTTGCTTTGGGCCGCTTTGCGCGTGTTGCCCGTAGCCCATAGTCCGTGGCATGTACCGCCGGGAGTGCGTGCTTCGTTGCGCGCTATTGTCATTGCCATGTTCATGCTGCGCAGCGACATGCGCGGTAAGAGGCACTGTGCGAGACGCAGTGCGATGCGCGGCGACAGGCTCCGCGGCGTTGTTGCAGCCGCACTTGCGCTACGCCGCCGCAACTTCTCCACCGCGCACTTCGTGGCGCGCGAAGCGTTCCGCTGCCGGACGCAAGCCGCGCTCCCGATCTCGCGTTACGCGCCGCTCACAGGTGCGACGACCCCACGCCGAAGATGCCGATAATGCCGATGATGATCAGATAGAGCGCGACGATGTAGCTCAACAGGCGCGGCATGACCAGAATCAGAATGCCGGCGATCAGCGAAACGAGCGGACCGAGGCTCAGTGTGACGTTCATGAAGACTCCCAGGGTGAGACGCGTGATACGCGATTGGAAATTGAAAAATGTCCCGTGGTGCGGGACGGTGATTGTCGGCGAAAATGGCTTCGCATGAGTTTGTCTTTACCTGGGATCGGTCTCGCTCAGGTCTCCCCCCGGTCTTGCCTAGGCCGCATGGCTGGCTGCATTCGCTGCATGATCCGACCGGACGCTCTTATACTGGCTTTGGCAAGAACAACGCAGAACGACGCTCGACCCCGCGCGCGGCAGACGGGGCAGACCAGACACCGCGATTACTGCTATCACCGTTCTTACCCGCCGACCGATGTCGAGGAGGTTCCATGCTTCGCCGTTGCCGTGCCGCCGCGCGTAGTGTCATACGCCGCGTGATGCCTCGTGTTTGCGCTTCAGCCTGTGCTCCCGCTCCCGCTCCGGCCGTCCCCCCTCGCGCGGACCGCGCCGCCAAGGCGGCCTCATGGCGTGCAACGTGGCCCGCGCCACGCCACGCCGCCCGTTCGATGATAAAAGGTTTCGTGCTTATGGTCTCGATTGCTGCTTCGCAAGCGTACGCGCAAGATTCCGGCCCGGTCCCCGCCGACGGCGTCTACAACCTGCTGGTCGGCACTTATACCGGCGGCAAAAGCGAGGGCATCTACGTCTATCGTTTCGACACGAAGACGGGCGCGGCGACCCAGGTGTCGGTCGCGAAGACGGTCAATCCGTCGTTCCTCGTCGTGAGCCGCGACCGCCGCTTCGTCTACGCGGTCAACGAACTGCCCGGCGATAACGGTCCAGCCACCCGGCGCGGCGGCATCAGCGCATTCGGCTTCGATGCCGCGCGCGGGCAACTGAGGTTTCTCAACAAGGTGTCCTCGGATGGCAACGATCCGTGCTACCTGAGCTTTTCGCCCGACCAGAAGTTTCTGCTGACCGCGAACTACTCGGTCGCGCCCGACCCGGGCGGCAGCTTCGCGGTGTTTCCGTTGCAGTCCGACGGCCAGGTCGGTGCGTCGGTGCAGACCGTGCACCACGAGGGCGGCGGACCGGTGAAAGGGCGGCAGGACGACTCGCACGTGCACTCGACCGTGTTCTCGCCGGACGGCCGCTTCATGTTTGCGCAGGACCTCGGTGCCGACAAGCTGTACGCGTACCGCTACACGCCGCAGGGCAGCCCCGGCCCGTTCGCGCCGGCCGACTGGAGCTACGCGCAGCAGAAGGCCGGCACGGGCCCGCGCCATCTGGTGTTCGGCGCGGACGGCAAGCATGCGTATCTGACGAGCGAACTGGCCGGCACGGTCAGCACGTTCGACTATCGCGACGGCCGGCTCGCGCTCGCGCAGACGCTCTCGCTGAGCCAGCCCGGCTTCAAGGGCGCGGTGGGCGCCGCGGCGATCCATCTGTCGCCGGACGGGCGCTTCGTCTATGCATCGAATCGCGGCGACGCGAACGAGATCGTGATCTTCGCCGTCGATCCGGCCAACGGGCATCTGAAGCCGATCGGCCATCAGTCGAGCCTCGGCAAATCGCCGCGCGAGTTCGCGATCGATCCGAGCGGCAACTGGCTGATCGTCGGCAATCAGTTGAGCGATACCGTGTACGTGTTCAGGCGCGATCCCCGGACCGGTTTTCTCGATCCGACGCCGAAGCAGCATTTCGAGCTGGGTTCGCCGGTGGATTTCAAGTTCGCGTCGCCGTCGTGATGAGGGATGCACGCGCGTGATTCGACGGAGCGCGTGCAATAAGAAAACGGACCGCTCACAAGCCCTGTGAGACGGTCCGTTTTTTTATTGCTCAGCCGACTTTTCCTGGTCTTCCTGGGTCGCAGCATGGCTGCGAATCGCAGGCCGATCGCTCGCTGTCCGGTTTCATGCTGCGATCCGTTCTGCCGATGCCGCCGGCCGTTACTCCGCCGGCCCCGGCGCCAGCACTTCGCGGCTGCCGTTGATGCTCATTGCCGATACGAGCCCTGCCGTTTCCATCTGCTCGACGAGCCGCGCCGCGCGGTTGTAGCCGATGCGCAATTGCCGCTGCACCGACGAGATCGACGCGCGCCGCGTGCGCACGACGAACGCGACCGCTTCGTCGTAGAGCGGATCGGCTTCCGCATCCGGCGTTTCGCCGAACAGGTCCTGGGCCGCGCCGCCGTCGGTGGCGGGGCCGTCGAGAATGCCTTCCTCGTACTGCGGCTCGCCGAACTGCTTCAGATACTCGACGATCGCATGCACTTCCTCGTCGGCGACGAACGCGCCGTGCACGCGCTGCGGGTAGCCGGTGCCCGGCGGCAGGAACAGCATGTCGCCCTGGCCGAGCAGCGACTCGGCGCCCATCTGGTCGAGAATCGTGCGCGAGTCGATCTTCGACGACACCTGGAACGCCACGCGCGTCGGAATGTTCGCCTTGATGAGGCCGGTGATGACGTCGACCGAGGGCCGCTGCGTCGCCAGAATCAGGTGGATGCCGGCCGCGCGCGCCTTCTGCGCGAGCCGCGCGATCAGCTCCTCGATCTTCTTGCCGGCGACCATCATCAGGTCGGCGAGTTCGTCGATCACGACGACGATCAGCGGCAGCGGCGCGAGCGGCTCGGGCGCGTCGGGCGTCAGCGAGAACGGGTTGCCGAGCTTTTTGCCCTTGGCTTCGGTGTCGCGGATCTTCTGGTTGAAACCCGCGAGGTTGCGCACGCCGACCGCCGACATGAGCCGGTAGCGCTTCTCCATTTCGCCGACGCACCAGTTCAGCGCATTGGCCGCGAGCTTCATGTCGGTGACGACCGGCGCGAGCAGATGCGGAATGCCTTCGTAGACCGATAACTCCAGCATCTTCGGATCGATCATGATGAGGCGCACTTCCTCGGGCGTCGCCTTGAACAGCAGCGAGCAGATCATCGCGTTGATCGCGACCGACTTGCCCGAACCGGTCGTGCCCGCGACCAGCATGTGTGGCGCCTTGGCGAGATCGGCGATGACCGGGTGGCCGGTGATGTCCTTGCCCATCGCGAGCGTCAGTTGCGAATGCGAATTCTGGTAGACGCTCGCTTCGAGGATTTCCGAGAGGCGGATCGTCTGTCGCTTCGCGTTCGGCAGTTCGAGGCCCATGCAGGTCTTGCCGGGGATCGTCTCGACCACGCGGATCGACGTGAGGCCGAGACCGCGCGAGAGGTCCTTCATGAGACCGACGATCTGGCTGCCGCGCACGCCGAGCGCCGGCTCGATCTCGAAGCGCGTGATGACCGGCCCCGCCGATGCGCCGACCACGGTCACGGGCACCTTGAATTCCTGCAGGCGCTGCTCGATCAGCTGGCCGGTCTCGCGGAGCTTTTCGTCCGAGATCGGCTCGACACCGGCGTCCGCGCGCGCGAGCAGATCGAGCGGTGGCAGTTCGACCATCGACGCGGCCGGTGCGTGGAATTCGAAGCCGTTGACCGGAGCGTGGCCGCGCAGCGGCGGGCGCTGGGCGGCGGCCTCGGCGGGGGCGGCTGCGCTGTCTGCGCTGTTTGCGCCGTTTGCCGTGGGGGGCGTGTCGGCGATCGGCGAGGCGGGTGCAGGCGTCGGGCCCGATGCGGGGGAGGGTGAGGTTGGCGCGGATGGGCCGGGGGCGGCGGGGGGTGTGGCCGGTGCCGGTGCAGCTGGGGTGGCGGGGGGGGTGGGAACAGGG
>NZ_JAAGPS010000112.1:0-281 GCF_017105025.1 Paraburkholderia sp. Ac-20336
GGGGGGGGTGGGGGGGGGGGGGGGGGGGGGGGGGGGGGGGAGGGGGGGGCGGGGGGGGGGGGGGGGGGGGGGGGGGGGGGGGGGGGGGCGGGGCGTGGGGGGGGGGGGGGGGGGGGTGGGGGGGGGGGGGGGGGGGGGGGGGGGGGGGGGGGGGGGGGGGGGGCTGGGGGGGGGGGAGGGGGGGGGGGGGGGGGGGGGGGGGGGGGGCGGGGCGGGGGGGGGGGGGGGGGGGCTGGGGGGGGGGGAGGGGGGGGGGGGGGGGGGGGGGGTTTTTTTTTTTT
>NZ_JAAGPS010000113.1:0-23246 GCF_017105025.1 Paraburkholderia sp. Ac-20336
CCGCATGGAAAGGCGGCCACGCCGCCTTATCAACCGCTTCCGGAGAAGATTTTGAGCGCCCTCGACAACCCCTTGCACGATCAGGAAATCGGCTCGGCCGACGCGACCCAGGACACCACGCGCATCGACGACGTGCGCATCGGCGCGGTCCGTCCGCTGATCTCGCCCGCGCTGCTGCAGGACGAACTGCCGGTGCCGCCCGCGGTGCAGACGCTCGTCGAAAAGACCCGCGTGGAAATCGCCGATATTCTGCATGGCCGCGACGACCGGCTCGTGCTGATCGTCGGTCCCTGCTCGATTCACGATCACGACCAGGCGATCGAATACGCGCACAAGCTGAAGGCCGCCGCCGATCACTACAAGGACAACCTGCTGATCGTGATGCGCGTGTACTTCGAAAAGCCGCGCACGACGGTCGGCTGGAAAGGCTACATCAACGATCCGCGTCTGGACGGCAGCTTCCGCATCAACGAAGGCCTGCGTCTCGCGCGGCAACTGCTGCTCGACATCAACGGGCTGGGGCTCGCCACCGCGACCGAATTCCTCGATCTGCTCAGCCCGCAGTACATCGCCGATCTGATCGCCTGGGGCGCGATCGGCGCGCGCACGACCGAGAGCCAGAGCCATCGGCAACTCGCTTCGGGGCTCAGCTGCCCGATCGGTTTCAAGAACGGCACCGACGGCGGCGTACAGATCGCCGCCGATGCGATCGTCGCGGCGCGCGCGAGCCACGCGTTCATGGGCATGACGAAAATGGGCATGGCCGCGATCTTCGAAACGCGCGGCAACGACGATGCGCACGTGATCCTGCGCGGCGGCAAGAAAGGACCGAACTACGACAGCGCGGCGGTCCAGGCGACCTGCGAGGCGCTCGGTTCAGCGGGTCTGCGCGAACAGGTGATGATCGACTGCTCGCATGCGAACTCGAACAAGTCGCATCTGCGTCAGATCGAGGTGGCGCAGGATATCGCGCGGCAGTTGTCGCAAGGCGAGCGCCGCATCATCGGCGTCATGCTGGAAAGTCATCTGGAAGAAGGCCGTCAGGACCTGAAGCCTGGCGTGCCGTTGCGTCACGGCGTGTCGATTACGGATGCCTGCGTGAGCTGGACGCAAACCGAGCCGGTGCTCGCGATACTCGCCGACGCCACCCGTCAGCGTCGCGCGGGCTGAGCCGCCGCGCGCCTGCGGCAGCCTGGCTTTCGCTGAAAGCCAGGCACACGCGCCACGCCAGCCGCCGGACCAACCTGCCTGTCGGGATTGCCGGGGTTGGGCAGCGCGTGATTCCTCACACCCGATGCCGCGCCTTTGCGCGCCTCACGGCACGCATGGCATGCTGGAGAGCGCAGCGCGCGTCCGGTGCGAAGCGCGTTCCATTACGACGCGTTGACGGCTTCCTTGAACGCCTTGCCCGCGGTGAACTTCACCGTCTTGGCGGCAGCGATCTGGATTTCCTCGCCCGTCGACGGGTTGCGACCCACGCGTGCTGCGCGCGCGCCGGTCGAGAAAGAACCGAAACCGACCAGTTGCACCGTATCGCCGCCCACCACGGCCTTGGTCACCGCTTCGACGATCGCGTCGATGGTCTGGCCGGTGGCCGCTTTGCTTTCGCCCGTCGCTGCGGCGACTGCGTCAATCAGTTCCTGTTTGTTCATAGCACTTCCCGTATGGTAATCATGGAACCGGCGCCCTTTCGAGGCGCCGGGACCGACACACTAACGCATAGCCCCACCTTCGCGCAAACCCTTGGTGTAAGGCTTGTATCGCCGACGCGGGGCACATTTAACGATTTCCCGGCGCAAAGTGCCATAAGAATCGCGGGCTTATGCGTGCCGGCCATTTCGGGCGCGCGCGCCGCGCATCACAATCCGTTGCAATTTCAGTGCTTTAGCGCGGACCCCGCGCGCATCGCGGGCCTCGCCGTCATGGCGGGGCGGTTCGCGGCGAGTGCGCTCCACACGTGCGCGATGCTCTGAAAATTTACTTTCGGCAAGCCATTAAAAATCGTGGCGACCGTGCGGCAGGGCCTTCCTGCGCTGTCTTGCCGCCGCCCTACGCGCTGCCATATCGCGCTTTTTTTGATGCGCGGCCAACCCGGCATGTCGTGGCACTTTGAACATGACACGGCATAAACGACTGGTTTCGCTGCGATCTACGCTCATCATCCGGTAGTACTTACCGGGAAGAATGCGAGCCCGTCTTCGTTTTCCCGGCGTTTCTGCGTGGAGCCCGATGGCCCGTCCGCATCGACGAGACGGCCCGCTCAAGTTTCGCAGCATCCCGCCGATATAGAAGCGGCGCGGGCCGCGCAAACGTCTTCGAGGGATGGGAATGGTTTGGCTAGCAAGGTTGAGAAAAGCGCTGTCGGTCGCGCAAGGCGATCCGGAAATCGTGCGCGCGCAGTTGCAGGCATTCAGCCGCCAGATACCGCTTCTGTACTTCATTCTGCTCGTCAACACGGCCTCGGTCGCGATCACGCATCTCGATAGCGCGCCGGCCCCGGTGTCGATCTACATGCCCGCGGCGCTCGGCCTGATGTGCATCGCGCGCTGCGTGCGCTGGTGGCGCGTGCGGCATCGCGTGCTGACCCCGGAGCAGGCCGTCGCCGAAATGCACAGCCTGACCTGGCTCGTCGGTCTGTTCGGCGTTGCGTTCTGCGCCTGGTCGCTGCTGCTGTTCCCGTACGGCACCGCCTTCGAGCGGGCCCAGGTCGCGTTCTATATGGCCACGACGCTGGTCGGCTGCGTGTTCTGCCTGATCCATCTGCGCGTGCCGGCGCTGCTGCTGCTTTGCATCGTCATCCTGAGTTTCGCCGTCTTCTTCGTTCTGACGGGCTATCCGGTCTTTATGGCGATGGCGGTCGACATGACGCTCGTGGGCGTCGCGCTCGCGCTCGTCATTCAGCGCTACTGGCGCACCTTCGCCGACGCCGTGCATGCGCAGCGCGAATTGCAGGCGAGCCAGCAGAATACGCAGCGTCTGAGCGACGACAACTTCCGGCTCGCGAACATCGACAGCCTCACCGACCTGCCGAACCGGCGCAGTTTCTTCGCGTCGCTGCGCGAGATGTCGGAGCAGGCCTTCGCCACCGGCGGCAGCTTCAACGTCGGCCTCATCGATCTGGACGGCTTCAAGCAGGTCAACGATATCTACGGGCATTCGAGCGGCGATCTGGTGCTGCAGGAAGTCGGCGCGCGCCTGCTCGCGCTCGACGAACCGGGGCTGCTGTTCGCGCGCCTCGGCGGCGACGAATTCGGCGTGCTCGTGCAGTACAAGCTCTCGAACGACACGCTGATCGAGTTGGGGCAACGCATCTGCGATACGCTGAGCCAGCCGTATCAGGTCGCGGACAACGTCGCGGAACTGTCGGGCACGATCGGCTGGGCCGCGTTTCCCGAAGCGGGGTCGACGGTCGCGCAGGTGTTCGAGCGCGCCGACGCCGCGCTCTACGTCGGCAAGGAAAATCGCCGCGGCATGCCGGTGATTTTCTCGACCGAACACGAGACACGCATTCGCCGCCTGAGTCTCGTCACCCAGGAACTGCGTCACGCCGATCTCGACGCAGAGCTGTTCCTCGAATTCCAGCCGATTTACGATCTGCTCACGCTGCGGCCCATCGGGCTCGAAGCGCTCGGCCGCTGGCAGAACACGCGGCTCGGCATGGTCAGGCCCGAGGAGTTCATTCGGATTGCAGAGCGTACCGAACTGATTCTGTGCATCACCGAAGTGCTGCTGCGCCGGGCGCTCGCCGAAGTCGTGCACTGGCCGCCCGTGCTCTATCTGTCGTTCAATCTGTCGGCGGTCGATATCTCGACGTCGGCACGCGCGCGGCGGCTCATCGATATCGTGCTGGACAGCGGCGTGCCGCCGCATCGCGTGACGTTCGAAATCACCGAGACCGCGTTGACGCGCGATTTCGAACAGGCGCGCAGCGCGCTCACGATGCTCAAGCAGGCCGGCTGCCGCGTTTCGCTCGACGATTTCGGCACCGGCTATTCGAGTCTCAGCTACGTGCACCGCCTGCCGTTCGATACGATCAAGATCGACCGCGGTTTCGTGAGCGACGTCGACTCGAACAGCGCGTCGAAGAAGATCATCAAGTCCGTGATCGACCTGTGCCGCAATCTCGGCCTCGAATGCGTGGTCGAAGGACTCGAAACGCCGTTGCAGGCCGAGGTCGTCAAGGCGCTCGGCGCACGCGCGGTGCAGGGCTATCTGTTCAGCCTGCCGATGCGGGCGAGCGCGGTCGGCACCTATCTGCGCGCCGCGCTCGCGCAGGGTCACGCGGCGGAAGTGGAAGCGCAGGGCTAGCCGCGCGCCGCGACGTGCCCGCCATGCGGGCGGGGCAAGGTATGCTTGCGCGAGACGCTGTTGTCTGGCATCAGGCCATGCTGTCGGGCCGTACTATCCATGCTATCGGGCCGCACTATCGAACCACGCGATCGGGTTGTACTACCGGGCTGCACTACCGGACCGCACTATCTGGTCGCACTTCGGGGCCCCACTTCGGGTCGCACTTCGCAATACCGCACACGAGACATCACGCAGCACGCGCGCCGTTCGCGAGATGGCCGCTCCAGGGGGAACGCATCATGCCGCTTCGTTTGCCGCCGCTGCCCGCGCTTCGCTTTTTCGAAGCGGCCGGACGGCTCCAAAGTTTCAAGCTCGCCGCGGCGGAGCTCAACGTCACGCCGAGCGCGATCAGTCACGGCATCGTCGGCCTCGAACAGGCGCTCGGCGTCGAGCTGTTCGTGCGCGAACCGCGCGGCATTTCGCTGACGGCGACGGGCGCCGATTATCTGTCGTACGTCTCCGAGGCGTTTTCGCTGATCGCAATCGGCACGCAGCGTCTGCCGAATCATCGCGCGGACCGCCCCATCGCGCTCAGTTGCGCGCCGACCTTCGCCGCACTCTGGCTATTGCCGCGTCTCGCCGGGTTTCGCGCGCGCTGGCCGAACGTCAGCGTGAGCGTGGATACGTCGCATCGTCAGGTGGGCTTTCCGGTGGACGGCTTCGATTTCGCGATTCGCATGAGCCGCGCGCCGGTTGCCGGCATGGCCTGGACGCGTCTGTTCGGCGAGCGTTTCGTGCCCGTGTGCAGCCCCGCCTATCGGCAAACGCTGCTCGACGAGCACGGCGCGGCGAGCCTGCAACACGCGACGCTGATTCACGTGAATGCCGCCAGCGAAGACTGGCAGGCGTGGCTCGACGCGACCGGCGCCGATGGCGTCGACGTGAGCGGCGACCTGCGCGTCGACACGATCCAGCTTGCGTTCGAGGCGGCCAGCATGGGGCTTGGCGTCGCGCTCGGCCGCAAGCCGCTCGTCGACGGCGCTCTCGCGAGCGGCGCGCTCGTCGAGGCCTGCGCGGGCACGATCGCGTCGACCACCGCCTACTGGCTCGTCAGCGCCGAAAACGCGGAAAGCGCGATTCGCCGGCCGGAGCTGGCCGACTTCAAGCTCTGGCTCGCCGACTCGGCGGCACAGTTCGATTCGCAGGCCGCGGCGTAATCGCACGGCATGGGCGCGACATAACTGTGGCATAAGCGCGGCATAGGCACGGCACCGGAACAGATGAGCCACGCTCACCTGTCGCCGAAAACTTTTCTTTTGCCGCAGCGGCTGCGGACTGCGAACATGGCGCTCAAGGAGAACCCGCCATGTCGACCACCCATAGCAAGCGCTACCCCGCTGCCTTCCATCCGACGACGACCACGCTCGTGATCGTCGCCGGCGCGCTCGTCCTGAGCGCGGCGATGGGCATCCGCCAAACCTTCGGGCTGTTCATCGGCCCCTTCTCGTTCGATCGCGGCGTACCGGTCACGCAGATCGCGTTCGCAATCGCACTGCACAACCTCGTATGGGGCTTCGCGCAGCCGTTCGCGGGCGCGGCCGCGGACCGCTACGGCTCGGCGCCCGTGGTCGCGTTCGGCGCGACGACCTTCGCGGCCGGCCTCGGGCTCGCGGCGGTCGCGCCGGGCGGCGCCTTGCTGATCGTCGGCATGGGCCTGCTGGTCGGCATCGGCGTGAGCTGCACGACGTTCGGCGTCGTGCTGCCGGCAGTGGGCCGCATCGCCTCGCCGGAAAAACGCAGCCTCGCGATGGGCCTCGTCAGCGCCGGCGGCTCCGCGGGCCAGGTGTTGATGGTGCCGCTCGTGCAAGGCATCCGCCTGCACGCGGGGATCGCGACCTCGCTGTTCGTGCTCGCGTTCGTGATGCTGCTGGTCGCGCCGCTCGGTATCGTGCTCGATCGGCGCGCCCCGACACCGGCGGGCGCTCAGCCGCAGGAAGCGCCGGCCATCCCGCTGCGTGCCGTATTCGCGCAGGCCGCGCGCAATCGCGGCTACCTGCTGCTCACGCTCGGCTTCTTCACGTGCGGCTTCCAGCTCGCGTTCATCGCGACGCATCTGCCCGAATATCTGACGCTCTGCCATATGCCGCTCGGACTCGGCGCCACCGCGCTCGCGCTGATCGGCCTCTTCAACATGGCGGGCAGCTGGGCATGCGGCTGGCTCGGCGGCCGCTTCCGGCAGCATTACGTGCTCGGCTGGCTTTATCTGCTGCGCAGCGCGACGATCGGCGTATTCTTCGTGCTGCCGAAAAGCGCCACGTCCGTCGTGCTTTTCGCGGCCGTGATGGGCCTCACGTGGCTCGGCACCGTGCCGCTCACGAGCGGTCTCGTCGCCAAGGTGTTCGGCACGCGCCATCTCGGCAGCCTGTTCGGCATCTGCTTTCTGAGCCATCAGATCGGCTCGTTTCTCGGCGCATGGCTCGGCGGCCTCGTCTTCGATCTGACCGGCTCGTACTCGCTGCTGTGGGAAGCGACCGTTGTCGCCGGCGTGCTGGCCGCGATGCTGCACTTCCCGATCGACGATACGGCGGCGAGCGCGCCCGCGCCGCGCGCCAGCCCTGCGCGCGCCTGAGGCGAACCTCGCTGCGAGCCGCTGCCGCTACGGATACCGAAGCAATCTCAGCCGAGGCTATTTCTTCGGCGTGTCCGCGGCGGCTTTCGGCACGCGCCCCATCAGATAGAACTCGTCGTTCGGACGCATCGAGATCACGTTGGCCATGCGGTTCGACAGGCCGAAAAACGCGGTAATCGCCGCGATGTCCCAGATGTCTTCGTCGGTCAAGCCGTGCCCGCGCAGCGTCCGGAAATCGTCCTCGCCGACCGTGCCGGATGCGCGGCACACCTTGAGCGCGAAATCGAGCATCGCTTTCTGACGCTCGGTGATGTCGGCCTTGCGATGATTGACGGCGACCTGGTCCGCGAGCAACGGCGCCTTTTCGTAGATGCGCAAAATCGCGCCGTGCGCGACGACGCAGTACAGACAATCGTTGAGCGCGCTCGTCGCGACCACGATCATCTCGCGCTCGCCTTTCGTGAGACCGCCTTCCTTCAGCATCAACGCATCGTGATAAGCAAAGAACGCGCGGAATTCGTCGGGGCGATGCGCGAGCGTCAGAAACACGTTCGGCACGAAACCGGCTTTCTCCTGCACCTCGAGAATGCGGGTACGGATATCGTCAGGCCACTCGCCGGGCTCGGGCACCGGGTAGCGGCTGATGGGCTGAAGCGTTGCCATACGCTGTCTCCGTGATGTCCTTCAGGGTGTGGAGATCATTGTAGCAACGCCCTGGCGACGCCATTCGCGCCGAACAAGGTCCGATATCGCCGCGCGCAATCAGGCGGCCGAACATGAACGCGCAGTGCCGTACGATCCGTTGGGGGATGGGTGATGCGGTGCAATGTCGCATCGCTTGTCCCGCACGGTTCGGCTTTCTGATGCCCCATCAAGACAGCCCACCCCAGCCCACCCCTCCCCGCCGCCGCAAAAACCCCGCCGCGCCGATGTGCTTTCACAACGCCGACCCGCTACCTGTGCTTAAATCCGTCTTTCGCGCCGACGCGCGCGCCTGCTTCCGCGAGGCCGCCAGCGTCGCCCGTGCCATGCACCGGCCGGGCGCGGGCGAATTCCCTCTTTTGCTTGCCTTATCAGGAGCGCGGTTGTGTGGCATTTTCCGGTTGCTATTCCAGCCTCTCTCGGCGTGTGGGCCGTGTTCATGAGCGTGCTCGTCACGCAGCTCGGCATGCCGATTCCGGCCGCGCCGATGCTGATTCTCGGCGGAACCATGGCAGCCATGGGACAGACCTCGTACGCCGCCGTGGTGTGCGCGGCGGTCGGCGCTACGCTGCTGGCCGACTCGCTATGGTTTTTCGCCGGACGCGCGTACGGCCGCCGCTTGCTGAACTACCTCGTGCGCTTCTCGCTGTCGCTGGACACGACCCTGCGCGCCACGCGCAACACCTATGAGCGCTATGGCGCGCCGATTCTCATGGTCGCGAAGTTTCTGCCGGGCGTCGGACTGATTTCCGCGCCGCTGCTCGGCACGACCGCAATCGGGGTCGGCGTGTTCCTGTGGTGGGACCTGGTGGGCGCCACGCTGTGGGCCAGCGCATGGGTCATCGGCGGCGGCGCGCTGCACGATCAGATCGTGCAATTGATGCTGCTCGTGCGGCGCAACGGCGGCACGATCGTCGATACGTTCGCGGTGATCTTCGCGGTAGCTCTGCTCTATCGCTGGTTGCGCCGTTTGCAGTTTCGCCGCTGGCTCGCGCATACGCGCATTTCGCCCGACCAGCTCGACGAAATGATGAAGTCGAACGAGCCGCCGCTGATTCTCGATGCGCGTCCACACACCGTGCGCGAAAAAGAATCGCACCGGATTGCCGGCGCGCGGCCGCTCGACCTCGATTCACCCGATCCGATTCATCCGGACTTTCTGAAGCGGCCGATCGTCGTCTATTGCGTGTGTCCCAACGAGGCGACGGCCAAGCGCATCGTCAAGCAACTGCATCGCAAGAACATTCATCATGTGCGCGCGCTGAAGGGCGGCCTCGATGCATGGGAAAAGCGCGGCTATCCGGTCGAGCCGTTGCCGCCCGACTTCAATACGGCCATGGCGCATATGCTCGAAGACAAGGGCAACGAGGGCGAATATACGGTGCGCACGCGACTCGCGGAATAGCTATTGACAACCCATCACACCACTCCTGTCATCGAGCGTCACTCCACGACATGACGCGCGCGCTCACGATTCCGGCTGAGCACCGCTCAGGAGGACTCGGCGCTCTCTGCATGGCGCGCCGCGCACCACCGCCACGCAGACCTCGGCGCGGCGACCGGCTCCACGACATCGCGCCACCAGCGTTCGCCGCGATGCACCGCGTTCAGATCGAGCCGCTCGCCCATGCGTGGGGTCGATAGCGCAACCCCGCGCGCCAGCGCCAGTCCTGTCACTCTTTCGAACGGCTCCTGCCAGCGATGCATCGCGAGGTCGAAGGTGCCGTTGTGAATCGGCACGAGCCAGCGGCCGCGCAGATCGATATGCGCCTGCACGGTTTCTTCGGGCTGCATATGAACGTACGGCCACATCGGATCGTAAGCGCCGGTTTCGACCAACGTGACGTCGAACGGTCCGAGGCGCTCGCCGATCATGCTGAAGCCGTCGAAGTAGCCGGTGTCGCCGCTGAAGAACACGCGCAGATCGTCATCGGCGATCACCCATGAAGCCCATAACGTGCTGTTGCCGTCGAACAGGCTGCGCCCGGAAAAGTGCTGGGCCGGCGTCGCGGTGAACGCGATGCCGTCGACCCGCGTACCCTGCCACCAGTCGAACTGCTGCACCCTGTCCGCGTCGATGCCCCATTCGATCAACCGGTCGCCGACGCCGAGCGGCGTCAGAAACACCCCGGTGCGCTGCGCCAGCGCGAGGACCGTTTCGCGGTCGAGATGGTCGTAGTGGTCGTGCGAGAGGATCACGCCGCGCAGCGGCGGCAAATCGTCGAGGGCGATCGGCGGCGCATGAAAGCGCTTCGGACCGAGCCTGCGAAACGGCGAGGCTCGCTCGGCGAACACCGGATCGGTCAGCCAGAACTGGCCGCGCAACTTCAGCAGCAGTGTCGAATGACCGAGCCGGTAGAGGCTGCGGTCGGGCGCCGCGTCGAGTTGCGCGCGCGTCAGCGTTTCGACGGGCAATACCGCTGCCGGCACGGTGCCGCGCGGCTTGTTGAACAGCACCGTCCACGCGAGCCCGAGCGTCTTGCGCAGGCTTTCCGCGGGACGCGGCCTGACGTTGCGAAAGCGCTCGCCGTCATGCTGCGGCGAGTGGCCGAACGTCGCGCGGCTATGTTGCGCGGCACTCACGCCGAGCATACGGCCGACCAAAGCGGGAAGCGACATGATGAGTTGACCTTCAAAAAATGTACACTCGGCAGTGTAGTTTATTTTCGAGAAAAGTAAACTGGCCAGTGTAAAATCTTTCCATGGAATCGACTGCCCCACCCCAACGTCTGACGGACCGCAAGCGTGTCGCGATCGTCGGCGCCGCGATCGAGGAATTCCTCGCGGCCGGCTACGACGCGACCAGCATGGACCGTATCGCCGCCCGCGCGAACGTCTCGAAGCGTACGGTCTATAACCATTTTCCGAGCAAGGAGGCACTGTTCGCGGCGATTCTTCATCAGCTATGGGATGCGAGCCAGGGCGGCGATGCGCCCGCCTATCGGGCCGACAAGCCATTGCGCGGGCAGTTGCTCGATCTGTTGCAGCGCAAGCTGCGGCTGCTCAACGACGAGTCCTTCCTGTCGCTGGCACGGGTGGCGATCGCGGCGGGCATCCATTCGCCGGAGCGCGCCCGCGACATGGTCGCTCGCATGGGAGAGCGCGAGGAAGACCTGACGGCCTGGGTCCGCGCGGCGGCCGCCGACGGTCGCCTCAAGACCGGCGATCCCCTCTTCGCGGCGCTGCAGTTGCAGGTGCTCGTCAAGGGTTTTGCGTTCTGGCCGCAGGTGACGATGGGGCAAGTGCCGCTCGATGCCAAAGAGCAGAAGCGCATCGCGGAAGCAACGGCGGATATGTTCCTCGCGCGGTATGCGTGAGCCGATTCGTCAGGCTCACGCGCAACGCCCGTGTCTCATGATGTGCCTCACTCGGCCATCGCGTGCAAGCCGCTCGCCGGCCTGTCGATTTTCAAGCGTATCGTTCGTCGTATCTGCGTACCAATCGTGTCCGTAGACCTGGAGAACATCATGCGCAAGCTCACCGTTTCCACGTTCATCAGTCTGGATGGCGTCACCCAATCCCCCGGGGCGCCAGCGGAAGACACCAGCGGCGGATTCCGTCTCGGCGGCTGGATGGTTCCCTATGCTGACGAAGCCATCGGCCAGAACCTGTGGGACATGCTCTCGCAGCCGTTCGAGCTGCTGCTCGGGCGCAACACCTACGACATCTTCGCCGGATACTGGCCGCACGTGCCGGCGGATTCGAACAGCCGCGCCATTGCCGACCTGTTCAATAGCGTCCCCAAGCACGTGGCCACGCATCGCGCCGATACGCTCGGCTGGCAAAACAGTCACGCGTTGCAGGGCGATCTCGCCGATGCGATACGCGCGCTTCTGCGCGAAGACGGTGCCAATCTATTGACGTTCGGCAGCGGCGAGATGGTGCGCCAGTTGCTCGCGGCGGGCCTCGTGGATGAACTTCGCCTGCAGGTGTTCCCCGTCATGCTGGGACGCGGCAAGCGCCTGTTCGGCGACGACGCGTCCGCCTCCGCCTTCACGCTCGCGCACTCGGTCAGCACGCCGGGCGGCGTGTTGATTACGCGCTACCTGCGCGACGGCGAGGTGCGCACGGGCGAGTTCGAATAAGCCGATCGACTTCAGGCGCCTCGCCCAACGCGCTCAATCGTCCGCCAGAAAATCCGGATGACTCGTGCGAATCTGGTCGATCTGGTTCAGCGTGCCCGATAGATGCTTGCGCAGCGCGGTCTGCGCGGCCGGTACATCACCTTGGTCGATCGCATCGACAATTTCCGTGTGATCGCGCACCACCGCCGCCGTCTTGCCCGCCACCGGCAGATGCAGACGACGCAGCCGGTCGATATGGCCGCTGCGCCGGCGCACGAGGTCCCACAGTTGCGGCACGCCCGCCGCCTCGTACATCTGGCGATGAAACGCCTGATCGAACAGCGCGAAATGCTCGTAGTCCTTCAGATCGAGCAGTTCCGTCTGCTTCGCGATGGTGGCGCGCAACTGGGCGATCAGCCCCGCATCGCGTTGCTCCGCGAGCGTGCGCACGACTTCGAGCTCGATCGAGCGGCGCAGGAAATGCGCCTGCAAGGCCGAGGTCACGTCGATCTGGCTCACGACGGTCGCGTGCTGCGGAAAGATGTCGACGAGCCCTTCTTCGCCGAGCTTCATCAGCGCGTCGCGCACCGGCGTCTGGCTCAGACCGTAGCGGTTCGCGAGCTCGGTGCGCGAGAGCACCGTGCCGGGCGTCAGTTCGAGGGAAAGGATCATGTCGCGCAGTCGTTCGAACACTTGAGGCGCGGCGTGGCGGGACCGGTCGAGCCGGGTCACCCCTGACGAAATAGCGTGGTTTTTCATGACGGAAACTGAAGCGCTGAAACGTGGACGCAAACGCAACCGGCTGCGGCCGCGCACTGAAACATTAGAACTATAGCCGACGCGAGCCCCTTCCAGCGGGCTTCCCGGCCGCCTCGCACCGAACGGGGACTGGGTAGTTTCCCTACTGACGCACTAATATATTAGTGCTTTACTATGCCGCCATCGACCTTTTAACCTTTCATCGCCCATTTCCGACCATGACTCGCGACATCACGATCACGCAGGTTCGCATTACGCCGATAGCCTTCCGCGACGGCCCGCTGCTCAACGCCGCCGGCATTCACGAACCTTGGGCGCTGCGCGCCATCCTCGAACTGGAGACGAGCGACGGCCGCGTCGGTATCTCCGAGACTTATGGCGACGAACCCATGCTGCGCGTGCTCGACCAGGCGAAGTCGCTCGTGGTCGGCCTCTCGCCGTTCGACCTCAATCGCATGGAAGAACGCGTGCGCGGCACGATCAAGGCGAGCACCGACGCGGTCGAATTCGAACTCGCGCCCGGCTCGCATTCGGCCAAGAACGCGCCGAAAGTCATCAGCGCCCTCGAAGTCGCGATGCTCGACCTGCAAGGGCAGATCGTCGGCGCGCCGATCGTCGACCTGCTCGGCGGCAAGGTACGCGACGCGGTGCCCTACAGCGCCTACCTGTTCTTCAAGTACGCCGAACACATCGAGAAGCCCTATGCGCCCGACGCCTGGGGCGAAGGCCTGAGTCCTGAACAGATCGTCGCGCAGGCGCGCCGCATGATCGATCTCTACGGATTCCAAAGCATCAAGCTGAAGGGCGGCGTGTTCGAACCCGCGCATGAAATCTCCTGCATGAAAGCGCTCGCGAAGGCGTTCCCCGGTATGCCGCTGCGGCTCGACCCGAACGCGAACTGGACGCTCAAGACGAGCATCGAGGCCGCGCCCGAGCTCGACGAGATTCTCGAATACTACGAAGACCCGTGCCCGGGACTCGCAGGCATGGCCGAGTTGCAGAAGCATACGAAGCTGCCGCTCGCGACCAACATGGTGATTACGACCATTGACGATTTCCGCCGCGGCTGCGAAATGGGTTCGATCAAGGTATTGCTGTCGGATCACCACTACTGGGGCGGCCTGCGCGCGACGCAGACGCTCGCGCGCATGTGCAGGCTGTGGGACCTCGGCATGTCGATGCACTCGAACTCGCACCTCGGCATCAGCCTCATGGCGATGACGCACGTCGCGGCCAGCATCCCGAACCTGACCTACGCGTGCGACACGCACTATCCGTGGCAGGAAGAAGAAGTCATCCAGGGCGGCCGCGTGCAATTCGACGACGGCTCGGTCCGCGTGCCGACGACGCCGGGCCTCGGCGTCGAACTCGATCGCGCACGGCTCGCCGAACTGCACGCGCAGTACCTGTCGTGCGGCGTGCGCAATCGCGACGACCTCGCGCAGATGCGCAAGTACGACCCGGGCTTCAGCGGCAAGAACCCGCGCTTTTGATCCGTACTGCCGATCCACAACACACCGACCCGGCACGCCACACGCACTGCCACCGAAGGAGACAGGCTCATGAGTAGAACCATCCCGGACGCGCCGCGCCACGACCCGGCCGGCGTGCTGGCGAGCGCGGTACACAAGATCAAGTGGCGCGTGCTGCCGCTCTTCGTGGTGATGTTCATCGTCAACTATATCGACCGCGTGAACATCGGCTTCGTGCGCCAGCATCTGAGCGCCGATCTCGGCATCGGCGCGGCGGCGTATGGTCTCGGCGCGGGGCTCTTCTTCGTCAGCTATGCGATCTTCGAAGTGCCGTCGAACATGCTGCTGCAGCGCTTCGGCGCAAAGCTATGGCTGGCGCGCATCATGCTCACGTGGGGGCTCGCCGCGGCCGGCATGGCCTTCGTGCGCGGCGAGATGTCGTTTTACGTGATGCGTCTCGTGCTCGGCGCGGCCGAAGCCGGCTTCTTTCCCGGCGTCATCTACTACTTTACGCAATGGCTGCCGGGCAAGGAGCGCGGCAAGGCGATGGCGATCTTCCTGAGCGGCTCGGCGCTCGCCTCGGTGCTGTCCGGGCCGATCTCGGGCGGGCTCATGCTGATCAATGGCGCGGGGCTGCGCGGCTGGCAATGGATGTTCCTGATCGAAGGCATGTTCTCGGTCGTGCTGGCCGGCTTCATCTGGCTATGGCTCGACTCGAAGCCGCGCGACGCCGCCTGGCTCACGCGCGCCGAGCAGGATGCGGTGATCGGCGACATCGAGGAAGAGCAGCGGCAACGCGAAGCGGTGCATGCGGTCAAGCCGTCGCTGTGGAGTCTGCTGCGCGATCCGCAGATCCTGATCTTCTGCGTCATCTATTTCGCGGTGTCGCTGACGATCTACGGCGCGACCTTCTGGCTGCCGAGCATCATTCGCAAGATGGGGCACTTCAACGACTTGCAGGTCGGGCTGTTCAATTCGATTCCGTGGCTGATCTCGATCGCGGCGATGTACTTCTTCGCGATGCTCGCGGCACGCTTCAAGTTCCAGCAAGCCTGGGTCGCGTGCGTGCTGCTGATCGCCGCACTCGGCATGTACGCGGCCGGCCAGGGCGGCCCGCTGTTCTCGTTTATCGCGATCTGCTTTGCGGCAATCGGTTTCAAGGCCGCGTCGTCGCTCTTCTGGCCGATTCCGCAAGGCTATCTCGACGCGCGGATTTCCGCGGCGGTGCTCGCGCTGATCAATTCGATCGGCAACCTGGGCGGCTTCGTCGCGCCGGCCGCCTTCGGCTTTCTCGAACAGAAGACCGGCTCGATCGAAGGCGGCATGACCGGACTCGCGGTGATGTCGGTCGTGGCCGCCGGGGTCGTGTTCTTTTCCCGCATGGCGCCTCGCGAGGGCGTGCCGGCTTCCGCGCATTAGGGGGTGTAGGGAGAGCTCGCGCCAGGCGAGCCGCAATCGGGTCGAGACAAATGGACTATCTGAACGCGGCGGCTTCTCGCGACGACAGGCAATCCGCTTCGTTCATCCAACCCAACACAACTACCGACGCACCTACCTACGCACCTTCGCCTCGCTCCACTCCGGCTCGCGCGCGGCCTTCACGAAGGCCGCCAGATAGTCGATCTCGTCGTCGGCCTCGCGGGTGCCGAGAAAAATCTGTTTGGCGATGCCCTTCCTGCCGAGTTGCAGCGGCGTGATCGGCATCCAGCCCGCGTACTCTTCCGCGAGCCAGCGCGGCAGCGCCGCGACGCCCCGGCCGCTCGCGACCATCTGCAGCATGATGTCCGTCGTCTCGATCACCTTGTGGCGCCTCGGCACGACGTTGGCCGGCGTCAGAAACTGCGTGTAAATGTCGAGCCGGTCGGTCTCGACGGGATAGGTAATCAACACTTCGCTCGCGAGCTGTTCGGGCGTGACGTACGCTTCGTCCGCCAGCGCATGTCCGTCGGCGACGACCAGCACCTGTTCGTAGTCGAATACCGGCTGGAAACGCAACCCGGGCCGCTTCAGCGGATCGGGCGTAACGAGCACGTCGATTTCGTAGCCGATCAGCGCGCCGATGCCGCCGAACTGGAAACGTTGCTTCACGTCGACATCGACGTCGGGCCAGCGCGCGAGATACGGCGACACCACCTTGAGCAGCCACTGATAGCACGGGTGGCATTCCATGCCGATACGCAGCGTGCCGCGCTCGCCTTGCGCGTACTGCTTCATGCGTTCCTCGGCCAGCTCGAACTGCGGCAGCATGCGATTGGCGAGCCCGAGCAGGTACTGCCCGGCCTGCGTGAGCCGCATCGAACGGCCCTCGCGCGTCCATACCGGCGTGCCTAGCTGCTGCTCCAGCTTCTTCACCGCGTGGCTCAGGGCCGACTGCGTGAGATTGAGCGTATTCGCGGCGGCGGTGAGCGACCCCAGACGCTCCACCTCGCGCACGACCATCAGGTGACTGCGCTCCAGCATGCCTCACTCCATGAACAAAATCGATCCTTGTATGAAATAAATCCATTTTTATTCATACACGGAAAATTCTATCATCGCTGCCAGTTACTTCTCCTTTGAACGGCACACGCAACATGGTCACTACGCACAACCTCGGTTTTCCGCGCATCGGCGCGCAACGCGAACTGAAATTCGCCCTCGAAAAATACTGGAAAAACGAATCGTCGCGCGACGAACTGAAAGCCGTGGGCGCGCAGCTTCGCGAGAGTCACTGGCAAGACCAGGCGCGTCTGGATTTCGTGCCCGTCGGCGATTTCGCGTTTTACGACCAGGTGCTCGACATGAGCTTCACGCTCGGCAACCTGCCCGAACGCGTGCGCGGTTTCCACGGCGACACGCTCGACAACTACTTCCGCGTCGCGCGCGGCCGCTCGGCGCAAAGCGCCGAAGATCACGGCGGATGCTGTGGCGGCGTGGCCGCCGGTGAAATGACGAAGTGGTTCGATACGAACTATCACTACATCGTCCCCGAGTTCGATGCGAACACGCAGTTCTCGCTCGACCCGTCGCGTCTGCTCGAACAGCTCAACCAGGCCCGCGCGCTCGGCGTGAATGCGAAGCCCGTGATCGTCGGTCCGGTCACCTATCTGTGGCTCGGCAAAGCGAAGGACGACTCCGACAAGCTCGCGCTGCTGCCGCGCCTCTTGCCCGTCTACGCCGCCCTGCTCGACTACTTCACGGCACAGGGCATCGAGTGGGTGCAGATCGACGAGCCGGTGCTCGTGACGGAACTCGACGCGACGTGGCGCCAGGCGTTCCGTACGGCATACGAAGCGTTGTCGGAGCGCCGCGTCAAACTGCTGCTCGCCACCTACTTCGGCCAGTTGCAGGACAACCTCGAACTCGCCTGCAAGCTGCCCGTCGACGGCCTGCATATCGATGCGATCAACGCGCGCGATGAAATCGTCAAGGCCGTGGCGCAATTGCCCGCGACCTCGGTCGTCTCTGTCGGCGCAATCAATGGCCGCAACATCTGGAAGACCGATTTGAGCGCCGCGCTGGAATGGCTCGAACCGCTGCATCGCACGCTCGGCGAGCGGCTGTGGATCGCACCGTCGTGCTCGTTGCTGCACACCCCGGTCGATCTGAACAGCGAGCAGAAGCTCGACGCCGAAATCAGATCGTGGCTCGCGTTCGCGCTGCAAAAGCTCGACGAACTGAGCGTGCTGGCCGGCGCGCTGAACCACGGCCGCGCCTCGGTCGCCGATGCGCTCGCCGCCAACGCGAAGGCCATCGAGAGCCGCCGCACCTCGCCGCGCGTACACAACCCCGCTGTCAAGGCCGCCATCGCGCGCATCGATGCGTCGCTCGGCAAGCGCGCGAGCGCCTATCCGCAACGCGCGCAAAAGCAGTCCGCGATTCTCAACCTGCCCGCCTTCCCGACCACGACGATCGGCTCGTTCCCGCAGACCAGCGAAATCCGTCACGCACGCAGCCAGTTCAAGGCGGGTGCACTCGATCAGGCCGGCTACAAGGCCGCGATGGAGCGGGAAATCACGCGTGCCGTGAAGGAGCAGGAAGCGCTCGGCCTCGACGTGCTCGTGCACGGCGAAGCGGAACGCAACGATATGGTCGAATACTTCGGCGAGCAGCTGGACGGCTATGCGTTCAGCCAGTTCGGCTGGGTGCAGTCGTACGGTTCGCGCTGCGTGAAGCCGCCGATCCTGTTCGGAGACATCAGCCGCCCGAAGGCGATGACCGTCGAGTGGATCCGCTACGCGCAGTCGCAAACGACGAAGCCGATGAAGGGCATGCTGACCGGCCCCGTGACGATCCTGAACTGGTCGTTCGTGCGCGACGACCAGCCGCGTTCGGTGTCGTGCCATCAGCTTGCGCTGGCGATCCGCGAAGAAGTGCTGGACCTCGAAAAGGCCGGCGTGCGCGTGATCCAGATCGACGAAGCGGCGCTGCGCGAAGGGCTGCCGCTGCGTCGCGCGCAATGGAGCGAGTACCTGCAATGGGCCGTGGAATCGTTCCGCATCACCGCGAACGGCGTGCGGGACGAAACGCAGATCCATACGCATATGTGCTATTCGGAGTTCAACGACATCATCGCGTCGATCGCCGAGATGGATGCGGACGTCATCACGATCGAAACCTCGCGCTCCGACATGGAACTGCTCGATGCCTTCGACGACTTCAGGTATCCGAATGAAATCGGCCCGGGCGTGTACGACATTCACTCGCCGAACATTCCGAGCGAGGAGCATATCGTGAACCTGATGAAGAAGGCCGCCGAGCGCATTCCGGCCGGGCGCCTGTGGGTCAATCCGGACTGTGGCCTGAAAACGCGCGCGTGGGCCGAAGTGATTCCCGCGCTGACCAACATGGTGGCGGCCGCGAAAACGCTGCGCCAGCCGGCCTGAGCGTAGTGGCCCGCGCCGCGTGAAGTGAGCGCGGCGCGGATTCGCTCGATGTCGTTCGCCACTGCACGAGACTCGCCTGCCACGGAAATTTCGTTTAGCGGGCCGCGATACGGAACACCCGGGCAGTTCGGTTAGCGCTCGGTCACCGGCCTGCCGGCAGCGTCACGCAGAAAGATCGACAACGCAACCGCATCGAGCGCAATCGACGGCCTCGCCGCGTTTCACTTTGCCGAGGCTTTCCGGCGCGGCGCGGGCTTCGACGCATGCGGGCCGACCGCCGGCGACAAACCGCCCGTCAGCAGTTGCAGCGCCGGCCGTCTGCGCGTGGAGCTTTCCGCATGCGGTGTCGGCATCGCCTCGGACTTCGGCGTCGCGCTGAGCCAGAAGGCGAGTTCGGCCGACTTCACCGTATTGTCGGCGGCGAAATAGGCGTCCTGCCACGTGTCGTCCGAGGCGAGGAAATGCCACGCTTTTTCCTTGCGCTTTTCGAGCCAGTAGCGCCACGCGTAATGATCGTAGACGTCGAGGCAATGCGCGGCATAAGCCTCGGCCGCGGCGCGGTGTCCCTTGATGATGTTCAGGTTCTCGTCGTTGTTGTACGAGGCCTTGTAACCATCGTTGTGACTGCCCGTTGCGACGATGCAGTTATCCGTGAACGGATCGATGACGACGATCTTGTCATGCACGACCGCATTGCCCGCCTTGTTCAACTCCTGCTTCCATTGCGAGAACGCATCGCCCTTGGTCACGCCCGCCGTATGAATCACGCGGAAATCCTCGGGCAGCGGCGAGTCGCCTTTTTTAGGTGCTTTCACGGGCACCTGGCCATCGTGAAGCGCCGCATAGAACTCGCCGGCCGCGTTCGCCGCCGTGACGGCGCCGCGCACGAACAGCGTGGGGCGCGCCTTTTGCGCGGCCGCGATCGCATCGACGATGCTCGGATAACCGGGCTCGAACACGAGAAAAATAATCGACTGCCGTGCCTTGCCGATCAGATCGAACAGTTCCTGCAGATCGGGCGGACACGCTTCATCGGCCGGCGGTTTGCTCGCTCTCGCCTTCGGCGTGTTCGGCGAGAACCAGATGTCGAGGGTGCCGCTTCCGTCTTCGAGATCGATCGTGACGGGGCCGCTCGCATCGGCGGAACGCAGGGGCTTGGCCTGCGGCCCGGTTACCTTGGGACCCGGCGCCAGGGTGTCTTTCTTCAGGCGCGTCCAGTAGCCGCTATAAGCATTCGCCACCGCCGGCGAGCGGGCGATGATCGTGTTGTTGGTCTGCGCGCACAGGCCATGCGCGGTCACGTTGGTCGAGCCGAACAGAGCGGCCGTCGGTTTGCCGTCTTGCAGCAGCACCTGAAACTTGTTGTGACCGATATGATTGCTCGCCATGAAGCGGTCGGTCACCTTGACGCCCGCCGCTTTCATGTCGGCGCGCTCGGCCGAATAGACGTCGTTGGTTTTCTGACCGTTCGCGTCCTTGCCCGGCATGTTCGAGAGAATCAGATTCAACGAGCGCTGCAAGGGCTTCAGACACGCAATCACTTCGGGATCGTCGAGCTCGTAGAACGCGCACTGCAAGGTGCCGCCCGTTTGCGCGGCTTCTTTCGGCAGCGTGGTCAGCGCCTCGATCATCTCGCCGGCCAGATCGTTGCGAAGCGGATCGCCGATCGTGTAGATATGCTTCTGCAGCTTGTCGACGAGCTTGCCGCCGCCCGGCGTCGCTTCGAGCACGCTCGCGGTGGATTGCGTCGCGAGAATGCCGCGATTGAAATAGACCGACAGCGCGCCGTAGTCGGCCGTCAGCTGAATCTGATTCGACAGCAGCGGACCATAGGGCAACGGTTTCAGATTGCCGGGCGTGCCGCCCATCGGCACGATCCGGTAGCGGTAGGTACGGCCGCGAATCGCGGTGACGTCCTTCCAGAAGAACTTCTGCACCGGGTCCACGAACGTGGTGCGCCCCGCGCCGGCCGCCTGCCCCTTGAACGTCGCCATCGCGGGAAGCGGCGTTTCCGTTCCGGTCTGTACGTCGATGCGGGAAATGGCGAAGCCGAGACAGTCCTTCAGCTTGCCGCCCAGGGTCCATGCAATGACCGCAATATCGTTGTTCGAAAAGGCAATCGCTTTCACCCACCCTCCGTGCTATTCGACTGGCATCTCTCGGTTCGGATAACGTCATGGAATCCGGATAAAAGCACCGGCGTGCGCGTTTCATCGCATTCTTGCGCGCCCTTCTCCACTTGCGTTCCCGCGATCACGAAGGCCTCATCTAGCCTCGATAAACGTTGCAGGCGTGTGACACCGGATGCGCTTGTTTATCGTTCGGCGTCGCCTTATGCTTGCCGCTCAACTTCAGCAAGGTTCTTCAGCCATGAACGAATACTGCATGTTCAAAGGAACGCTGCTGCGCGCGGCGCCTTTCAAGGACACCTATGTCGGGAGTCCGCACTATGTGATTACCGTGTCGGGCAACGACGACAATCCATTCAATCTCGTCGTGAATTCGGCCTCGACCGACCCTGCCCCCAATGGCAGCGACGACGTGTATTTCTATGCCGACCTGAACTTCGACGACCCGCTGACCGCAAAATTGCAGGGGCTCGATCCGGGTCTGTACACGAGCGGTTTTCCGCGGCTCGACTACTGGCAGGACAGCAGCCTGCTCGACATCCATCGGATGCGGCCGGTTCCTTACGAAGATGAAGACGGCAATCGCTCCGATGTCAACGACATCATCAACGAGGTTCTAAGCATCGACGAGAGTCAGACGCCGGAAAGCCTTCCGTACGACAACGGCAGCGGGCAATTGCACAACCGCGATTTCTGGACGCCGACCACGGCGGGCATCGTGGTCTACGGGTTCGGCTTCCTGTTCCTGCCGAAGAAAGACGGTCTGCACGAAACCCACATGAATCAGGGCAATCCGCCCGGCAAGCACTACAAGGAGAATGGCGCGTTCCAGGACGGCGCGGTCATCATTCAGCGCGCCGATGGCTTTGCCGCGCTGTTCACCGCGTTCCAGACGCAGCGTTTGCCAACCAATGCGAACGGCAATCCGACGCCGAACTCGCGCCCGTTGCCGGAGTTTATTCAGGGGAGCTGAGTGGGCTGATCGAAGGCGCAGGTTGAGCGCGCAGGTTGAATGCACAAGTGCGCGCTCATCGATTTTTCGTAGCGATTTTTTGCGGTCGTCGTCGCACTCAGAACGGATAGTGACGCGGCGTCGTTTGGAGCGTGACCCAGCGCAGGTCAGTGAATTCTGCGATGCCCGCCTTGCCGCCGAAGTGGCCGAAGCCGCTCGCCTTCACGCCGCCGAACGGCATCTGCGCTTCGTCGTGCACGGTCGGGCCGTTCACGTGACAGATGCCCGACTCGATGCGCTTCGCCACATTGAGCGCGCGCGCCATGTCGCGGCTGAACACCGCCGCCGAGAGCCCGTATTCGTTGTCGTTCGCGCAGGCGATGGCGGCCGCTTCGCCGTCCACGCGCACGATCGCCTTGACGGGGCCGAACGATTCGTCGCGATAGATGCGCATGGCCGGCGTCACATGGTCGAGCAGCGTGGCGGGCATCAGCGTGGTCTCGCTCCTGCCGCCGCACACGAGCGTCGCGCCTTTCGCGAGCGCATCGTCGATCAGCGCGTTGCAGCGCTCGACGGTGCTCATATCGACCACCGAGCCGAGCACGACCGGGCCCTTGCGCGGATCGCCGAGCGGCAAGGCGCGCGCACGCGCGGCGAGCTGAGCGACGAACGCATCGGCAATGCGGGTGTCGACGATGATGCGCTCGGTCGACATGCAGATCTGCCCGGAATTCGCGAATGCGCCGAACACCGCCGCATCGACCGCCGCGCCGAGGTCCGCATCGTCGAGCACGACGAGCGGCGCCTTGCCGCCGAGTTCGAGCACGGACGGCTTCAGATGACGCGCGCAGGTTTCGGCGACGATGCGCCCCACGCGCGTCGAGCCCGTGAAATTCACGCGGCGCACGCGCGGATGCTCGATCATCGCCTCGACGATGCGCGCGGCGTCGGCCGGTGCGTTGGTCACGAAGTTCACGGTACCGCGCGGCAACCCCGCTTCCTGCATCGCCTCGATGATGAGCCCGTGCGTCGCGGGGCAAATCTCCGAGCCCTTCAGCACGACCGTGTTGCCGCAGGCGAGCGGCAAGGCGATCGCGCGGACCGCGAGAATCACCGGCGCATTCCACGGCGCGATGCCGAGCACGACGCCGGCCGGCTGGCGCACGCCCATCGCGAGACTGCCGGGCACGTCGGACGGAATCAGTTCGCCGGCGATCTGCGTCGTGAGCGCGGCCGCCTCGATCAGCCCCGCCGCCGCGAGGTGCACGTTGAAGCCGGCCCAGATGCCCGAGGCGCCGGTTTCGGCGGCCATCGCGGCGGCGAACGCGTCGGCCTTCGCTTCGAGCGCGTGCGCGGCCTTCGGCAGCAGCGCGCGGCGCTCGCC
>NZ_JAAGPS010000114.1:0-23181 GCF_017105025.1 Paraburkholderia sp. Ac-20336
CGTCGACTGGGCCGCGCTGCTCGCCGACGGCCAGCGCGTGCGCGTCGAACACCGCGCGCTCGGCGCGCCGTCGCAGGTGGGCAAGCTCGACGCCGCGAACGGCCGCTACGTGCTCGATCTGCTCGATACCGCGATCGACGGCGCCGTGGCCGGCCGGTTCGACGCGATCGTCACCGCGCCGCTGCAAAAGAGCACGATCAACGATGCCGGCGTGCCGTTCACGGGCCATACCGAATACCTCGCCGAGCGCACCCATACGCCGCGCGTCGTCATGATGCTCGCGGGCACCGGCAAGCAGCCGCTGCGCGTCGCGCTCGCGACCACGCATCTGCCGCTGAAAGACGTCTCCGCGGCGTTGTCGATCGATAGTCTGGTCGAGACGCTGCATATCATCGACCGCGACTTGCGCCAGCACTTCGGCCTGCCCGCGCCGCGCATCCTCGTGACGGGGCTGAACCCGCATGCGGGCGAAAACGGCTACCTGGGACGCGAGGAGATCGACGTCATCACGCCGGCGCTGCAACATGCGAACGCGCAGGGCATCGACGCGCGCGGTCCCTATCCGGCCGACACGCTGTTCCAGCCGCGCTATCTCGAAGAGGCCGACTGCGTGCTCGCGATGTTCCACGACCAGGGCCTGCCAGTCCTGAAGTTCGCGACGTTCGGCGAGGGCATCAACGTCACGCTCGGCTTGCCGATCATTCGCACCTCGGTCGATCACGGCACCGCGCTCGATCTCGCCGGCACCGGCCGCGCCGATGCGGGCAGCCTGATGGCCGCGATCGACACGGCGGTGTCGATCGCGCGGCATCGTCGCACGGCCTGAGGCGGCCGCCGCGCGAGTGGCCCGAATGCGCGGCTCGAATGAGCGGCTCAAGTACGCGGCACAATCCTTTTCTCAAGCAGTTTTCTTTCTGGCGTTTCTTCGATGTCCACCAGCAGACAGCAACAAGGCCGGCACCAGGGCCATCTCGCGCGCAAGCGTTTCGGTCAGAACTTCCTGGTCGACATGGGCGTGATCGATTCGATCGTCGACGTGATCCGGCCGCAGCGCGGCGAGCGCATGGTCGAAATCGGGCCGGGGCTCGGCGCGCTGACCGGACCGCTGATCGAGCGGCTCGCGACGCCCGAGGCGCCGCTGCATGCGGTCGAACTCGACCGCGACCTGATCGGCCGTCTGAAAACGAAATTCGGCAATCTGCTCGAACTGCATGCGGGCGACGCGCTCGCGTTCGATTTCGGCTCGCTCGCCGCGCCGGGCGAGAAGGCGTCGCTGCGGATCGTCGGCAACTTGCCGTACAACATTTCGAGCCCGCTGCTGTTTCATCTGGCGACGTTCGCGGAGCGTGTGATCGACCAGCACTTCATGCTGCAGAACGAAGTGGTCGAGCGCATGGTCGCGGAGCCCGGCACCAAGGCGTTCAGCCGCCTCTCGGTGATGCTGCAGTACCGCTACGTGATCGACAAGCAGCTCGACGTGCCGCCCGAGGCGTTCCAGCCGCCGCCGAAGGTCGATTCGGCGATCGTGCGGATGATTCCGTACGAGCCGCACGAGCTGCCGGTGGTCGACGCAAACGTGCTCGGCGAAGTCGTGACGGCCGCGTTTTCGCAGCGTCGCAAGATGCTGCGCAATACGCTTTCCGCGCTGCGCGACCGTGTCGATTTCGAGGCGCTCGGCTTCGATCTGCAACGCCGCGCCGAAGACGTGCCGGTGGCCGAATATATGAGCGTCGCGCAGGCGCTGGCGGCGAATTCGAAGGGCGCACCGCAATAAGCGGCGCGTGCGCCGTCGTCGTGAGATCGCGAGATGAGCGGCGGCGTGCCTAGGCCTTGCCGCGCTTTGCCTGTGCCGGTGCGTTGACGAGCGCGATGCCGGCCAGCACGAGCAGCGCGGCGCTCAGAAAGCGCGCGCTGAACGATTCGCCGAGCAGCAGCACGCCGAAGGTCACGCCGAACAGCGGCGTGAGAAACGAAAACACCGAGAGTCGCGACGCGATATAGCGCGTGAGCAGCCAGAACCACAACAGATAGCTGACGAATGCGACGACCACCGCCTGATAGGCGAGGCTCGCCAGCGCGAGCGGCGTGACGGTGTCCACGCGCATCTGACCGAGCCCGAGCGCCAGCGCGAGCAATACCACCGCCGATACCGCCAGCTGATAGAACAGCGTCTTGCTCGCGCTCGTATGCGCGAGCCGCGAGCCGCGCACGACGACGGTCGTCGCGGCCCATGCGATGCCGGCGAGCACGCCGAGCGCGTCGCCGGCCGCGCCCGCAAGCGTCGAGCCGTGAGCCGCGCTGGTGTGCAGGAAGCCGTCGGCGAAGGCGAGCGCCATGCCCGCGAACGCGATGATGATGCCGAGCCACTGGATGCGCCGCATCCGTTCGCCCTCGACGAACCAGTGCAGACCGAGCGCGGTGAAGCACGGCGCGGTGTAGAGAAACACCGCCATGCGCGACGCGCTCGTGAGCGTCAGCCCAAGAAAGATGCAGATGAACTCGGCCGCGAACAGCACGCCCGCGAGCAGGCCTGCGCCGAGCGTGCCGTCGTCGCGAAAGAGCGGCGTGCCGCGCGAGCGCGCCCATGCCCACACGAGCACCGCCGCAATCGCCGAGCGCAGCCCCGCCTGGAAGACGGGCGGCAGCGCCGCGTTGGTGCTCTTGATCGCGACCTGCTGGAGTCCCCAGATCGCGCAGAGCCCGATCATCAGCAGGATCGCGAAGCTATCCGGCGCGCGGCGCGCGGGCAAGGCGGTCGTGGTGCTCATGGACGATGGGGTGACGAGAACGTTGTGATTCCGATACCGGGCCCAGGCAAGCGCGGGTCTCAGTCGACGCGGCCCTTCTTCTGGATCAGCTCGATCTTGTAGCCGTCCGGGTCGGCCACGAAGGCGATGACCGTCGTGCCGTGTTTCATCGGACCGGCTTCGCGAGTCACGACACCGCCGCGCTTCTTCACTTCTTCGCATGCGGCATAGGCGTCGTCCACTTCGAGAGCGATATGGCCGTAGCCGGTTCCGAGGTCGTATTGATCGGTGTCCCAGTTGTGCGTCAGCTCGATCGCCGCGGCTTCGGATTCGTCCTCGTAGCCGACGAATGCCAGCGTGAATTTTCCGTCCGGGAAGTCGCTCTTGCGGAGCAGGCGCATGCCGAGAACTTCGGTGTAGAAACGGATGGAAGCGTCCAGATTGCCGACTCGCAGCATGGTATGCAAGATTCGCATGGGTAATCCTTTGAAGGTGGGGCGGTAAATGTCTGGTTGAGTGACGGCAATTGTAAATGATTGCCTCATAGCCTGAATTCGACGCCGCGCGGGCGATGCGGCCTGAGCGGGAGGCACGTCGGCGGGTGCGGCTCGCTCGGGAGCGGGCACGAAGACCGCCGCGACCGGCATGCTGCAAATGCCGCGGCGCATCGAGGCGGCAAATCGAGGCGATGCCTCAAAGCGTCGGCAACAACTCCGGCGGATGCGACTTCAGTGTCTGCCGCGCCTCGCGAAATTCCGGAAAGATCGATTCGACGGTTTGCCAGAAGCGCGGACTGTGATTCATCTCGCGCAGATGCGCGAGTTCGTGCGCGACGACGTAATCGATGATGGACAGCGGAAAGTGAATGAGCCGCCAGTTCAGGCGAATCTTGCCGTCGCTCGAACAACTGCCCCAGCGCGTCGCCGCCGACGACAACGCATACGCGCGATAGTTGACGCCGAGCTTCTGCGCGTAAATCGCGAGGCGCTCGCCGAACAGCCGCTTCGCTTCGCCTTGCAGCCAGCCCTGCACGCGGTCCTTGATCTGCTGCGGATCGGCCTGCAACGGCAGCGGCAATTGCAGCGCGGCATGCTCGGCGCTGAACGCGAGCGTGCCGTGCGGCGCGCCGAGCGTGACGCGCACCGGCTGACCGAGGTACGGCACTTCAGCGCCATCTTTCCAGTCGATCTTCGGCAAGGCGCGCTGTTCGACACGCGTTTGCCATTCGATCAGCTTCGTGAAAATCCAGCGCTGCTTTTCGGTGATCGCGGTTTCGATATCGGCGAGCGTGACCCAGCGCGGCGCGGTGATCGTGAGACCGGTGCTGTCGATCGCAAAGCCGATCGAGCGGCGCGCCGAACGCTTGAGCACGTAGTGCAGCGTGCGCGAACCGATGACGAGACTGCGCAGCTTGCTGCCGTCCGGCGCGAGCGGCGCGGCGGGCGGCATGACCGGTGCCGGATTCGATGAACCCGGCGCGGCAGGTGAAGGGGACGACGACATCGACCCCGGCTCGGCGAAGAGCGGGAGATCGAGCTGGCGGTTTTCGAGCGCCGCAGCGGACGGCGGCGTGGGAGACTTCTGCATCGGCTTCGCTTCGCGCAATACGCCTTCGGGCTTCGAGGGCGTGGCGCGTCAGATGGGGGCGGCGGCGGAGTCGCTGGCCGCCGCGCTATAGGCCGAGGGATCGATGCGGCGCATTTCGGCTTCGATCCACTGTTCGACGCGCGTGTTCACTTCGTCGGGCGTGAGCCCCGTCGTGTCGATCGGCTTGCCGATCGACACCGTGACTATACCCGGATATTTCGTAAACGAGTTGCGCGGCCACACGCGTCCCGCGTTGTGCGCGATCGGCACGACCGGCGCGCCGGTCGCGATCGCGAAGCGCGCGCCGCCGGTCTTGTACTTGCCCTGCTTGCCGGTCGGCGTGCGCGTGCCTTCCGGAAACATGATGACCCACGCGCCTTCGGCCATGCGCGCCTTGCCCTGCTTCGTGACCGATTCGAACGCGTACTTGCCTTCCTTGCGGTTGATGTGAACCATCTTCAGCATGCCGAGCGCCCAGCCGAAGAACGGCACGTACAGCAGTTCGCGCTTGAATACATAGCACAGCGGGCGCGGCATGATCGCCGGAAACGCGAGCGTTTCCCACGCCGACTGATGCTTCGACAGCAGCACGGCCGGACCGTCGGGCAGATTCTCGAAACCTTCGATGCGATAGCGGATGCCGTTCAGGTAGCGCACCGTCCACAGCGTGAGGCGGCACCAGCCGGCTGCCATCCAGTAGCGGTTTTCCGCGCGCAGGAACGGAAACGCGATGAAGCACGCGGTCGCATACGGCACCGTGACCAGCACGAAATAGATCAGCAGCAGCAGGGAACGGAGGAAGCGCATCGGCGTGGTCGGTGAAGGTTGGAAACGCGCGGTGCGCGCGTTATTCCTGAGCGTCGGCGAGAAAGTCGAGCGCGAACGCGCGCAGGTCGTCGTGCACGAGCGTGCCGTCGGGCAGGCCGCCGGCCGCGAGCGTCTTGCGGCCCTTGCCGCTCAGCACGAGATGGGTCGGATGACCGAGCGCCGCGCCCGCCTGCAGATCGCGCAGCGAATCGCCCACGACATGCGTTTGTGCCGGATCGATTTCGAAGCGTTCGGCGATCATCTTCAGCATGCCGGGCTTCGGCTTGCGGCATTCGCAATGATCTTCCGCCGTGTGCGGGCAGAAGAACACCGCGTCGATGCGCGCGCCGACGGCCGCGGCCATGCGATGCATCTTCAGATGCATCGCGTTCAACGCGTCCATGTCGAACAGACCGCGGCCGATGCCCGACTGGTTCGTCGCGACCGCAACGCGATAGCCCGCTTGGTTCAGGCGCGCGATCGCTTCGAGCGCGCCGGGCAGCGCGATCCATTCGTCGGGCGACTTGATGAACGCGTCGGAGTCGACGTTGATCACGCCGTCGCGGTCGAGGATCACCACTTTCTTGTTCGGCATGGCGCGGTACTCAGGCGGCGAGTCGGGAAATGTCGGCGACGCAGTTCATCTGCTGATGCAACGCGCCGAGCAAGGCCAGGCGATTGGCACGCAGCGCCGGGTCGTCGGCGTTGACCATCACGTCGTTGAAGAACGTGTCGACCGGTTCGCGCAGCGCGGCGAGCGCGGTGAGCGCGCCGGTGTACTCGCGCGCGGCCAGTTGCGACTGCACGCGCGGCGCGACCTGTTCGAGCTGCGCGTGCAGCGCTTTTTCCGCCGCCTCGGTAAGCAGCGCCGGCTGCACGCCGCCGTTCGCCGCGCCGTCCGACTTCTTCAGGATGTTCGAGATGCGTTTGTTGGCCGCCGCGAGCGATGCCGCTTCGGCGAGCGACGCGAATTCGCGCACCGCGTCGAGACGCGCGACGATGTCGTCGAGGCGCGTCGGATTCAGCGCGAGCACCGCGTCGATTTCGCCGGCCGCATAGCCGCGTTCGCGCAGGAGGCCGCGCAGGCGATCCATGCTGAACTCGTAGATCGCGTCGGTCGAATCGGCGACGTTCGGCACGCCGGCGAATTGCGCATAGGCGGCGCGCAGCAGTTCGACGAAATCGACCGGCAACTGCTTTTCGACCAGGATGCGCAGCACGCCGAGCGCATGACGGCGCAGCGCGAACGGGTCTTTCTCGCCGGTCGGCTGCAGGCCGATGCCCCAGATGCCGACCAGCGTTTCGAGCTTGTCCGCGAGCGCGACGACGGTGCCGGTCGCGGTGGTCGGCAAGGCGTCGCCCGAGAAGCGCGGCTGATAGTGTTCCGAGCAGGCGAGCGCGACCTCTTCCGGCTCGCCGTCGTGGCGCGCGTAGTACGTGCCCATCGTGCCTTGCAGCTCGGGGAATTCGCCGACCATGTCGGTGATGAGGTCGGCCTTGGCGAGACGCGCGGCGCGCTTCGCGAGCGCGACGTCGGCGCCGGTCAGCGCGGCGATCGCGCCGGCCAGCCCTTCGAGGCGCTCGACGCGTTGCAGCGCCGAGCCGAGCTTGTTGTGATAGACGACGTTCGCGAGCAGCGGCACGCGGTCGGCGAGCGGCTTCTTCTTGTCCTGCGTGAAGAAGAACTTCGCGTCGGCGAGGCGCGGACGCACCACGCGCTCGTTGCCTTCGACGATCTCGTCCGGCGTTTCCGTCTCGATGTTCGACACGATCAGGAAGCGCGAGCGCAGCTTGCCGTTCGCATCGGTCAGCGCGAAGTACTTCTGGTTCGTCTGCATCGTGAGGATCAGGCATTCCTGCGGCACCTGCAGGAATTCGTCCTCGAAGCGGCAGGCGTAGACCACCGGCCATTCGACCAGCGCGGTCACTTCGTCGAGCAGCGACTCGGGCATCACGACCTTGTCGTCGCCGGCCTGTTCGAGCAGTTGCGTGCGGATTGCGTTCTTGCGTTTCGCGAAGCTCGCGATCACGCGGCCCCTGTGTTCGAGCGTTTCGGCATACGAATGCGCATGCTGGATCTGCACGAAGCCTTCGGAGAGGAAGCGATGGCCGAGCGTGGTGTCGTCGGCGTCGATGCCGAGCGCGCTGACCGGCACGACTTCTTCGCCGTGCAGCGCGGTCAGACGATGCGCCGGGCGCACGAATTGCACGCTCGAACCGTCCGGGCGCTGATAGGTCATAAACTTCGGAATCGGCAGCTTCCCGAGCGTTTCGTCGAGCGCGGCCTGCAAGCCGTCGACGAGCGTCGCGCCCGGCGCCGCGTAGCGCAGGAAGAACGCCTCGGCCTTGCCGTCCTGGGCACGTTCGAGATCGTTCACCGAGAAGTCGGGGAAGCCGAGCGCGGCGAGTTTCTTGGTGAGCGGCGCGGTGGGCTGGCCGTCTTTATCGAGCGCGACGGAAACCGGCAGCACTTTTTCGCGCACGTGTTTTTCCGGCGCAACGGCGCGCACGTTGTGAAGCATCACCGCGAGGCGGCGCGGCGTTGCGTAGCCTTCGAACGACGGTTCGCCGTCGATCAGGTCGCGCGCCGCGAGGCGCTGCGCAATGCCTTCGGCGAAAGCGTCGCCGAGACGCGCGAGCGCTTTCGGCGGCAGTTCTTCGGTCAGCAGCTCGACGAGCAGGGTAGCGTGTTGAGATTGAGTCATGGGTTGATATTCTCGTCAGTCCTGATCGATCTTGCGTTCGACTTTCAGCGGCGGCGCCCACGCGGGCATCGCGGCTTCCTGCTCGTCGGTCGTGAGGCCGGGCACGCCGTGCACCGGATTGCCGAGCATCGGGAAGCCGAGCTTTTCGCGCGAGTCGTAGTAGGCCTGCGCGACCAGACGCGACAGCGCGCGAATCCGGCCGATGTAGGCCGCGCGTTCGGTGACCGAGATCGCGCCGCGCGCGTCGAGCAGGTTGAACGTGTGGCCGGCCTTCAGCACGAGTTCATAGGCGGGCAGCGCGAGCTGCGTTTCGATCATGCGCTTCGCTTCCGCTTCGTAGCTGTTGAAGAACGTGAACAGCAGATCGACGTTCGCGTGCTCGAAGTTGTAGGTGGACTGCTCGACTTCGTTCTGGTGATACACGTCGCCATAGCTCAGGCGGCGCAGTTCGGGGCCGTTCGGGCCTTGCTCTTCCCACTCGGTCCAGACGAGGTCGTAGACGTTCTCGACCTTCTGCAGGTACATCGCGAGACGTTCGAGACCGTAGGTGATTTCGCCGAGCACCGGCTTGCAGTCGAGACCGCCGACCTGCTGGAAGTAGGTGAACTGGGTCACTTCCATGCCGTTCAGCCACACTTCCCAGCCGAGCCCCCAGGCGCCGAGCGTGGGGTTTTCCCAGTCGTCCTCGACGAAGCGCACGTCGTTCTGCTTGAGGTCGAAGCCGAGCGCTTCGAGCGAGCCGAGGTACAGGTCGAGGATGTTTTCCGGCGCGGGCTTGAGCACCACCTGGTACTGGTAGTAGTGCTGCAGACGGTTCGGGTTCTCGCCGTAGCGGCCGTCTTTCGGGCGGCGCGACGGTTGCACGTAGGCGGCGCGCCACGGCTCGGGGCCGATCGCGCGCAGGAACGTATGGACGTGGGACGTGCCCGCGCCGACTTCCATGTCGATCGGCTGGAGCAACGCGCAGCCCTGCTTGTCCCAGTAGGACTGCAAGGTCAGGATGATTTGCTGAAACGTGAGCATGAAGTGCCTTTCGGGCAGGGGGCCGTGCCGCGTGCGCCTGAGCGCCCGAGGCGGCCGTGGAGCGAAGTGCTAAACGCGAGATTTTAACGGAAAGGGCGCGGGGCGGCCTGTTTTGCGGGGGCGGACGGGTTGGGGTGCGGTTTTTGGGCGACAGGCGGGGGCGGGCGGCGCGGCCGTCGTTGGGCCGTCACGAAGTGCCTGTCTGAATAAATTTCTCATTTGGGATAAAAATTAGTCCAATTCTGATAGACGCCGGTGCCTGCGCTTTCGATACTGCCGTTTGCACATCACTTCATGCACACATGTTCGAACCATTGCGGGAGCGCATTTTCCGTTTCGCCGGGAACGGACTTTTCAAGCCGAAGGCGCGAGATCGCGGCGGTACCGCAATGGCGGGTGCGGGCAGCCAGATGATTTCGCGCCTGATAACAGGCGTCAGACGGATCGGCATCCGGTTACTGCTTGCAGTCGTCATTGCAGTGCCGGCGAGGGCCAATGACATGCAGGGAACAATGACGAACAGGCAGATGACTTCCGACCAGCAGGCGCAACTGCTGCGCTTCACTGAAGTCGGTTTGAAATGGGCCGCAGGGCAAATCACGTTCGACGACGTAATACAGCGCCTTGGCAAACTTTAATATCAGTCGGAGCAGATAGACCTGATCAAGTATGCGTATTACCAGAACGGTGTTATGTCGATGCATTTCGTTTACGACAAATTGAAACTCGTCGATGGAAAACCCCGCATCGCTTTCGTCGAGATCGAGGTCAGTAACGACGTTCGCACGAACATTCCCTATGAACATTTCGAAAGTCTGGGTCTGCACCGCCTGGTGCGTGGGGAGACAATCGATGGTATTCGTCGGGAAACCCGCCACTTTTTTGCCCCGACAGGCGCTCTCGAAATACCGCAATTCCACGGAAAGAACTACGTCACTTTTGGGTATCGTTTACCGATGCCGCGTGATTCCCTATTCGACGTAACTGCGGGCTTTAGCTACGACGTGAAATGGATCGACGATAGCGGTCCGCCAGCTCTCCACAATATTCGCAAAGCTGAAAACTTACGCGGCCTCGGAATCAGCCGTCATTACCTGACACCCGAAGAACTGGAACAGCGACGTCAGGCCACGCAATGGAAGTACTGAACGATGAATCTGCGCATCGCGCAGGGTATGTCCGTACTTTCACGCCATTAGCTGCTCCTGACGCGGCAGGCATAAGCGACTTCTGATTCGGCACGGAAAGATCAGACATGACAGCAATGGAAAAAACGCGAAGCCACATTCCAGCCTCGGCACGGTCAATCTCGGTTCAGGTGGGAGCCGATGACATGCAAGATACTGCCATCAACAAGCCAACGACTCCCACCGGGCACCGCGCTCAGGTCGCCGCCAGCTCCACCTTCGGCGAGAACGAATCGCATTGCGCGATCGGCCAGTACTTCTCGAACAGCGTATAGCGATAGTTGCCGTTGAGCAGGTCGTTCGGTTCGAGATACTTGAGCAGGTCCGACATGAGCCGCACTTCATGCGACGACACGCGCCGCACGATGTGATGCGCGCGCAGTTCCGCCGGGTGGTGCAGCCCCGCCGCCTGGATGATCTCCTGCAAGGCGTGCAGCGTGTTGTGGTGGAAGTTGAACACGCGCTCGGCTTTGTCCGGCACGACGAGCGCGCGCTGGCGCACCGGGTCCTGGGTCGCGACGCCGGTCGGGCAGCGGCCCGTGTGGCAGGTCTGCGCCTGGATGCAGCCGACCGCGAACATGAAGCCGCGTGCCGCGTTGACCCAGTCCGCGCCGATTGCGAGCGTCTTCGCGATGTCGAACGCGGTAATCATCTTGCCGCTCGCGCCGATGCGGATGCGCTGCCGCAAGCCGATGCCGACCAGCGTGTTGTGCACGAGCAGCAGCCCTTCCTGCAGCGGCACGCCGACGTGATCGGTGAATTCGAGCGGTGCCGCGCCGGTGCCGCCTTCCGCGCCATCGACGACGATGAAGTCTGGCAGGATGCCGGTGTCCAGCATCGCCTTGGCGATGCCGAAGAATTCCCACGGATGCCCGATGCACAGCTTGAAGCCGGTCGGCTTGCCGCCCGACAGCGTGCGCAGCCGCTCGACGAATTCGAGCAGTTCGCGCGGCGTCGAGAACTCGGAGTGCGTGGCCGGCGAAATGCAGTCGCGGCCCATCGGCACGCCGCGCGTTTCCGCGATTTCGGGCGTGATCTTGGCGGCCGGCAGCACGCCGCCGTGGCCGGGCTTCGCGCCTTGCGAAAGCTTGATCTCGATCATCTTCACCTGCGGCTCGGCGGCCTGTCTGGCGAATTTCTCGGGGTTGAACGTGCCGTCGTCGTTACGGCATCCAAAGTAACCCGAGGCGATTTCCCAGATGATGTCGCCGCCATGTTCGCTGTGATACTTCGACATCGAGCCTTCGCCGGTGTCGTGCGCGAAGTTGCCTTTCTTCGCGCCGAGGTTCAGCGCCATGATCGCGTTGGCCGACAGCGAGCCGAAGCTCATCGCCGAGACGTTGAAGATCGACATCGAATACGGCTGCGCGCGATCGGGTCCGACGACGATGCGAAAGTCGTGGCCGTCGAGCTTCGTCGGCGCGAGCGAGTGGCTGATCCATTCGTGCGCGACCGCTTTCACGTCGAGTTCGGTGCCGTACGGGCGGCTGTCGACGTCGTTCTTCGCACGCTGATAGACGATGCTGCGCTGCGCGCGCGAGAACGGTTTTTCGTCGGTATCGTCCTCGACGAAGTACTGCCGGATCTCCGGGCGGATGAACTCGAAGATGAAGCGCATATGGCCCCAGAGCGGGTAGTTGCGCAGGATCGCATGGCGCTGCTGGGTCAGGTCGAACAGGCCGAGCGCGACGAGCGCCGCCGGCACGACGAGCCAGAACCACGACAGGTGATGCGTCGCGGCAAGCGCGGCACATGCGACGAGGAGCGCGACTGCGCACCACATGGCCAGATAGCGTCGAGAAAACATGGAGACTCCGGTACGGTGAAAATCATTGCGGCGGGATCGTGCGCGCGGGTCGCGCGGACGGCATCCGCCGCGAAGGAAAACGGGTGGCCGTGGGTCGGCGTACAGCGGATGTTAGCCCGAAATGTTAGCCCGAAGCGGCCGCGCGCGCCGTGGCGTGCGCAGGGCGTGCAAAGCTCGCGAGCCCGGGGACGCACGAAAAGGCACGAAAAGCGGCGAAGCGCGGGCAGGCGGGCGGCAGCTTACGGTCGCACGCGAAGGTGAAGCTCGTGTGACTCGGGCGCGCAAGGCGACGGGAACGGATGAGGCGAGCGCAGCGGCTGCGGCGGACATGGCGGCCACGGCCGGGGGGCCGGGGCGGCGGGACGTATCAGGTGCGGCGGGGGGGCAGGGCAGCGGGGCATATCAGGCGCGGTGCGGCGGGAAGCCGGAACCACGCAACACGCCGTTCCCGCCACCCACGCCGCTTTGCCTCGCTCAATGTCCGCCGAGCAGCGCCGCTTTTTGCAGTGTGCCCTGCGGCTTTTTCCGCGCGCGCGCTTTCGGCTGTTTGGGCGGCTGGGCTTGCGGCAGTTCGGCCGGCTGGCCGGTCATCGCCTGTTCGATGATGCCGCCGCCGAGGCACACGTCGCCGTCGTAGAGCGCCGCCGATTGTCCCGGCGTGACGGCCCATTGCGCGGCCTCGAAGGTCAGCTCGAAGAGGCCGTTGCCGGCCGCGCCGCCCTTGGCGCTGCCGAACGTGCAGGCCGCGTCGGCTTGCCGGTAGCGCGTTTTCGCGCCGCACACGAAGCCTTCGGGCGGCGGCTCGCCTGCGACCCAGCTCGTATTGCCGGCCGACAGCGTGTGGCACAGCAGCCACGGATGCTCGTGGCCCTGCGCGACGAACAGCGTATTCGAGGCAATGTCCTTGGCCGCGGCGAACCACGGATCGCCGTTGCCGTCCTTGCTGCCGCCGAGGCCGATGCCCTTGCGCTGGCCGAACGTGTAGAACGCGAGGCCGATGTGTTCGCCGACCACCTTGCCGTCGGTCGTCATCATCGGGCCGGGCTGGGTCGGCAGATAGCGGTTCAGGAAGTCGCGGAACGGCCGTTCGCCGATGAAACAGATGCCGGTCGAGTCCTTCTTCTTCGCGTTCGGCAGGCCGATCTGTGCGGCGATCTCGCGTACCTTCGTCTTCGGCATTTCGCCGAGCGGAAACAGCGTCTTCGACAGTTGCGCCTGGTTCAGTCGGTGCAGGAAGTACGACTGGTCTTTCGTATGATCCAATGCCTTCAGCAGTTCGAAGCGGCCGTCGCGCTCGTGGTTCTGGCGCACGCGCGCGTAGTGGCCGGTCGCGATGGTTTCCGCGCCGAGCGACATCGCGTGATCGAGAAAGGCCTTGAACTTGATTTCGGCGTTGCACAGCACGTCCGGGTTCGGCGTGCGGCCGGCCGAGTATTCGCGCAGGAATTCGGCGAACACGCGGTCCTTGTATTCGGCCGCGAAGTTGACCGCTTCGACGTCGATGCCGATCAGGTCCGCCACCGACACCACGTCGATCCAGTCCTGGCGGGTCGAGCAGTATTCGCTGTCGTCGTCGTCTTCCCAGTTCTTCATGAACAGGCCGACCACGTCGTAGCCCTGTTCCTTCAGCAGCCACGCGGTGACCGACGAATCGACGCCGCCCGACATGCCTACTACGACTTTGCGCTTGCTCATAAGGTGCTCATTGGGTGCTGCATGACTGCATGGATCGTGAAATGGCCGCTCGTGACGGCTGCTGCAACGGTTGCCGGGCGGTTGGCCGCGGCGCTTATCTGGCGCTTATCTTTTCGGCCCGACCGAATGCGTGTGCACGAAGTCGAGCGGGAAACGCCGGCCGGCCAGGTAATCGTCGACGCATTGCATGACGAGCGGCGTGCGGTGCCGCTCGGGGCAGGCACGTAACTCGTCGGCGCTCATCCACAGCGTGCGGACGATGTCGGGATCGAGCGCGCGCGCCGGGTCCGGTGCGCCGCCCGCGCCGCAATAGGTGAAGCGCAGGTACGTGATGCCCTCGCGCTCCGGCCGCTCGAAGTGGGTCATGTACATGCCGACTAGCGCTTCAGGCGCGAACGAATGGGCGGTTTCCTCGAGCGTTTCGCGGATCACCGCGTCCAGCAGCGTTTCGCCCGCTTCCAGATGGCCGGCGGGCTGGTTCAGGCGCAGGCCGGCGGCGGTGTGCTCCTCGACCAGCAGGAAGCGCCCGTCACGCTCGACGATCGCCGCGACGGTCACGTGCGGCAGCCAGGTTTCCGGTTTCATGGGTGCGCATTTTACCGGTTATGGGCATGGGCTGCCGGGCGTCGGCGCGGGCGGGGCCGGGGTGGCCGGCGCGGCTTGCGTGGCCGTACGGCCGCGCGGCCGGAGGATGAGAGTGCGGATAAGCCAGGGATTGGCGAGGAATAGGCGAGGCATCAGCCGGGAATAAGCAACGAATAAGCAACGAATAAGCGACGAATAAGCGACGAATAAGCGACGAATAAGCGACGAATAAGCGACGAATAAGCACGCCCGTCCGGAATCGCCCAGCCACATTGCCGTGCCCCCCGCATTGACCCCGATTTTTGCACCGCGGCGGTTTCGGTTAAAGTGGGACCTTCGTTAGCCGTTGCATCTGCAAGCCGGCGTGCCTCGTCGGCCGATCCGTCGTCAAACAGGAAGTCGAGGAGGAACAACGATGCACATCGGAGTGCCAGCCGAGACGCGCGCGCATGAAACCCGCGTTGCCGCGACGCCCGAAACGGTCAAGAAATACGTGGCGCAGGGCCACCGCGTCACGCTCCAGAACGGCGCCGGGGCCGGCGCGAGCTTTCCCGACGAGGCTTATACGGCCGTGGGCGCGGAAATCGTCGATGCGGCCACCGCGTTCGGCGCCGATCTCGTCCTCAAGGTCCAGTCCCCCACCGACACCGAACTGCCGCTCCTGAAGCGCGGCGCGACGCTTGTCGGCATGCTCGATCCGTTCAACGCCGACAACGCCCAGAAGCTCGCCGCCGCCGGCCTCACCGCGTTTGCGCTCGAAGCCGCGCCGCGCACCACGCGCGCGCAGAGCCTCGACGTGCTGTCGTCGCAGGCGAACATCGCCGGCTACAAGGCGGTGCTGCTCGCGGCGACGCTCTATCCGCGTTTCATGCCGATGCTGATGACGGCCGCCGGCACCGTGAAGGCCGCACGCGTGCTGATTCTCGGCGCGGGCGTGGCCGGCTTGCAGGCCATCGCGACCGCGAAGCGCCTCGGCGCCGTGCTCGAAGCGTCGGACGTGCGGCCGGCCGTGAAGGAGCAGATCGAATCGCTCGGCGCCAAGTTTCTCGACGTACCTTACGAAACCGACGAAGAGCGCGAAGCCGCGCAAGGCGTCGGCGGCTACGCGCGGCCGATGCCGCCGTCGTGGCTTGCGCGCCAGGCGGCGCTCGTGCATGAGCGCGCGAAGCAGGCCGACGTGGTGATCTCGACCGCGCTGATTCCGGGCCGTCCCGCGCCGACGCTGCTGTCGGTCGACACCGTGCAGGCGATGAAGCCGGGCTCGGTCATCGTCGATCTGGCGGCCGGGCGCGGTGCGGAATACGAGGGCCGGCGCGGCGGCAACTGTCCGCTGACCGAGGCGGACCAGGTGGTCGTCAAGCACGGCGTGCAGATCGTCGGCTATACGAACCTGCCGGCGATGGTGCCCGCCGATGCGTCGTCGCTGTACGCGCGCAACCTGCTCGACTTCCTGAAGCTGATCGTCACCAAGGAAGGCGCGCTCAACATCGATCTCGCGGACGACATCGTCGCGGCCACGCTGCTGGCGCGCGACGGTCAGGTCACGCGCAAGTAACGGGAGAGCGGCGATGGAAGTCATCAATCACACCGTGATCAATCTGATCATCTTCGTGCTGGCGATCTACGTCGGCTATCACGTGGTCTGGAACGTCACGCCCGCGCTGCATACGCCGCTGATGGCCGTGACCAACGCGATCTCGGCGATCGTGATCGTCGGCGCGATGCTCGCGGCGGGCCTGACGGTCGGCGGCGCGGGCAAGTTCTTCGGCACGATCGCGGTCGCGCTCGCGGCCGTCAACGTGTTCGGCGGCTTTCTCGTCACGCGGCGAATGCTCGAGATGTTCAAGAAGAAAGAGCCGAAGAAACTTCCCGCTGGCGGCAAGGAGGGTGCGTAAATGAGCCTGAACGTCGTCACGCTGCTGTATCTGGTCGCGTCGGTCTGCTTCATCCAGGCGCTCAAGGGGCTGTCCAATCCGAAGACCGCGCGCGTCGGCAATACCTTCGGCATGGTCGGCATGGCGATCGCGATTCTCACGACCATCGCGCTGATCTCGAAAGAGGCCGCCGCGCTCGGCTCCAATCTCGGCCTCGGGCTCGGCCTGCTGCTGGGCGGGCTGGTGGTCGGCGGCGCGATCGGTGCGTTCGTCGCCGCGCGCGTCGAGATGACGAAGATGCCCGAACTCGTCGCGGCCATGCACTCGCTGATCGGTCTAGCCGCGGTGTGCATCGCGTATGCGGTCGTCTCCGAGCCCGCCGCGTTCGGCCTCATCGATCCCGACAATCCAATCCCGGGCTTCCTACCGTACGGCAATCGTATCGAGCTGTTCATCGGCACGTTCGTCGGCGCGATCACGTTCTCGGGCTCGGTGATCGCGTTCGGCAAGCTGTCGGGCAAGTACAAGTTCCGGCTCTTCCAGGGCGCGCCGGTCGTGTACGCGGGCCAGCATCTGATCAACCTGATGCTCGCGCTCGCGATGATCGGCTTCGGCATCCTCTTCTTCCTCACGCAATCGTGGCTGCCGTTCATCATCATGACGGTCATTGCGTTCGTGCTCGGTGTGCTCATCATCATTCCGATCGGCGGCGCGGACATGCCGGTCGTCGTGTCGATGCTGAACTCGTACTCGGGCTGGGCGGCGGCCGGCATCGGCTTCTCGCTGAACAATCCGATGCTGATCATCGCGGGCTCGCTGGTGGGTTCGTCGGGGGCGATCCTGTCGTACATCATGTGCAAGGCGATGAACCGCTCGTTCTTCAACGTGATTCTCGGCGGCTTCGGCAACGAGGCGGGCGCGGCGACGGGCGGTGCGACGGAGCAGCGTCCGGTGAAATCGGGTTCGGCCGACGATGCCTCGTTCATGCTCGGCAACGCCGAAACCGTCGTGATCGTGCCGGGCTACGGGCTGGCCGTGGCGCGCGCGCAGCATGCGTTAAAGGAGTTGACCGACAAGCTCGTCGAGAAGGGCATCGAGGTGAAGTACGCGATTCACCCGGTGGCGGGCCGCATGCCGGGTCACATGAACGTGCTGCTCGCCGAGGCCGAGGTGCCGTACGACATGGTCTACGAGATGGAAGACATCAACGGCGAGTTCGGCCAGGTCGACGTGGTGCTCGTGCTCGGCGCGAACGACGTGGTGAATCCGGCGGCGAAGAACGATCCGAAGTCGCCGATCGCGGGCATGCCGATCATCGAGGCGTACAAGGCGCGCACCGTGATCGTCAACAAGCGTTCGATGGCGGCGGGCTATGCCGGGCTCGACAACGACCTGTTCTACATGGACAAGACGATGATGGTGTTCGGCGACGCGAAGAAGGTGATCGAGGAGATGGTGAAGGCGGTGGAGTAGGCGTACCCGGTTTCGTTGTTCGCGGTTCGTTTCAGTCCACTCGCCGCTCGCCGCCTGTGCTGATAGCAACGGCGACGGGCGGCGGGCTCTCACCGCGACTTCGCATTGACATGCCGCAGCAGGTCCGCGAGCCGCCTGCCTTCCCGATCAGGATAAGTTTCGAGCACCTCGAGATCGCGGATCTTTTCGAGCCCGAAATTGCGGAAATCGCCGCGCAGTTCGCACCATGCACCGAGCGTCCAGCGCGCGCCCCAATACGCGAGCGCGAGCGGCCAGACGCGCCGCTCGGTGTTCGCGCCGTTCGCGTCGGTGTACGCGAAACGCACCACCTGGCGCATGTCGATCGCGCGATGCAGCGTGTCGAGCTGCGCCGAAAAATCCCCTTTGATGTGAAACGACGGTGCGAAGATCGCGAGCCGTTCGAGCGTCGCGCGCTTGTCGGCGGGCATCGCCGAGGCGATCTTCGCAAGTGCTCCGCGCGCGCCGCTCGCGAAGCCCGCGCCGCCCCACGATTCGAGCATGCGCGCGCCGGCTGCGAGCGCGGCGAGTTCGTCGGCGGTGAAGGTGAGCGGCGGCAGACTCGCCGAGCGCGAGAGCCGGTAGCCGATGCCGGCTTCGCCTTCGATCGGCACCCCTGACAATTGCAGATCGCGCACGTCGCGATAGACCGTGCGCAGCGAAACGTTGAGCCAGTCGGCCAGTTGCTGCGCGGTGGTCAGGCGCCGCCCGCGCAGCAACTCGGCGATCTGGAACAGGCGGTCGGCGCGGCGCGTCATCGTGGGCGTCGGGTAGAAGAGGAGGGGGAGGGTCCCGCGATGATAGCGCCGCATGGCGGCTTCCGGTGGACGTGCGGCGAGCCGGGTGCGCCTAGCCGTTGGTACGCGAATGCAGGCCGACGCGGTTGCCCTCGGTATCGATGAAGAACGCGATATAGCCGATATCCTGCGGCAGCTCGATCACCGGGCCGTCGGTCTTGCCGCCCGCCCGCTCGATGCGCGCGAGGGCGGCGTTGACGGTGGGCTGCGCGTTCAGGTAGACGGTGACGCCGTCGGCGGCAGGCTTCATCGACGGGCCGTGGACGATCGCGCCGCCGGTGGCCGGCTCTTCATAGCCGAACGTGGCGATCGGCTGACCGCCGAACTCCTGGCGGTTCAGTTCGACATCGAGCGCGGCTTCGTAAAAGCGCACCGCGCGGTCGAAATCGACGGACGGAATTTCGAACCAGGCAACGACTTTGGGCAATGCGGACATGACACTCTCCTTCGGTTGGCAGTAGGCCGTACAAGGCGCCGGATGGCGTGAGAAGGAGTGTGCTGGAGGGCTGCTGACAGCGTAGTGGCAGTAGGGGACGAGTGGTTTGTCTGTGCCGTCGTCCCTTACCACATCAAATGAAAAAGCCACGGTCGTGAGACCATGGCTTTTCTTGCCGGCATGGCGTGCTTGCAATGCGGCGTCGCTTGAGGCTTGACGCGCTTCGTTGCCTTAGCCCGCCGCCGACACATCCCCCTGCGGCCGCTGCCGTACACTGCCCGCGATCAGGTCGAAGCGGAACAGCCGGCATTCGAGCGCGCCGTTAAAGAGCGGTGTCTTGGTCGATTCGCGCAGCCGCAACTGGCCCGGCAGCTTGCGATCCGAGGTCAGGATAAACGCGTTCCAGCCAGCAAAACGCTGCTTCAATGCATTGCCGAGCGACTGGAAAAATTCGCTGTCGGGCGCTTCTTCCTGAATGCGGCGAAAGCCGTCGTCGTCGCGATGCTCGCGATTGCCGCGTCCTTCGCGCAACTCGCCGCGTGCATTGCGGCCGCGCACTTCGATCCGCTCGCCATACGGCGGATTCGCGACGAGGATGCCGGCCCCCGAGGCGGGCGGCGTCATGTCGCGCGCATCGAGCTGCTTGAGCGGAATCGTCGGCAAGCCGGCGCGCTCGAAGTTCGCGCGTGCTTTTTCGAGCATGTCGCCGGAGATGTCGCTGCCGAAAATCTGCAAGTCGGTGCCGCGAGAACCGCGTGCCGTGTTTTTCGCTTCGAGCGCCGCGCCCTTCAGCGCTTGCCAGGTCCGCGAGTCGAACTGCTTGAGCTTCTCGAAGCCGAAGCGGCGCTCGACGCCCGGCGCGATGTTCAGCGCAACCTGCGCCGCTTCCGCGAGGAACGTGCCGCTGCCGCACATCGGGTCGTAGAGCGGCGTGCCGGCTTGCCAGCCCGTGAGACGCAGAATGCCCGCCGCGAGGTTTTCGCGCAGCGGCGCGGCACCCTTGTCGAGACGCCAGCCGCGCTTGAAGAGCGGGTCGCCCGACGTGTCGAGGTAAAGCGTGCAATCGGTCGCCGTCAGGAACGCGAACACGCGCACGTCGGGCATCGCGGTGTCGATGCTCGGGCGCGCGCCGCTCTTTTCGCGCAGACGGTCGCAGATCGCGTCCTTCACGCGCAGCGTCGTGAATTCGAGGCTGCGCAGCGGCGACTTGATCGCGGTGACGTCGACACGCAGCGTCTCGTGCGCGGAGAACCACTGCTCCCAGCGCTGTTCGACCGCGAGTGCGTAGATGTCCTGTTCGTTGCGGTAGGGCCGATGCGCGATTTTCAGCAGCACGCGGCTCGCGAGTCGCGAATGCAGGTTGGCGGCCATGCCGGCAGCCCAGCCGCCGCGGAAATGCACGCCGCCCGGCACCTGGGCGCCGGCCGTGAACGGTGCGCCGTTCAGATGCTGGGCGGCAATTTCGGCGAGTTCGGCCGCGAGCGGAGCTTCGAGCCCGCGCGGGCAAGGAAGGAAGAAATCGAAGGACATTGAGGTTGCCGCAAGGCTTGGGATAAGGCGCTATTGTACGCGGTCGGGGTGGGCGGCCCGGCGCGATTCGTGCCGGGCCAGGCGAGGGTGCCGCCCGGCTCGCCTTACCGCCCCTGCGGTTCCACCTTTGCCGGCCACACGAGTTCCAGCGGCCGCCGCCGCAGCCGCTGCCAGATTGCGCCACGCAGCGAGCGCACCGCGCTGCGCCGCAAATCGCGCGATTTCGCGGCCATATAGAACGCCAGCGCGAAACTGACTGCGACGTTGAGAATCGCCATGCTGCCGACGCCCGCCACCGCCCACCACAACGCCGGCAGTCGCAGCGCGTCCTTGCCGAGCACGCCGAGCGCGACGCCGATCGAGCCGGCGCTGAGCGTCACGTGACGCACCTCGAACTTGAACGCGAACGCGGTCAGGATCGCCGGCACGAGTCCGAGCATCAGACCGAGCGTGATATTGCCGGCCACGCCCGCGACGTTCGTGCGGCAGAAACGTGCGAGACGCTCGGCACCGGCCGCGCCGAGCGTCATGCGCAGACGGCGGTTGTAGGCGAGCGCATCGGCGACGCGATGCAGGATGAACCAGTTGTCCGCCCAGCCCGCGAGCAGGCTCGACGACCACAGCAGCACGCCGGTCAGCGCCGCGTAGAACGGCGTCGGCCCGACGAGCGAGAACGACTGCAGCGTCGCGAGCGCCTTGTCGGCGGAGATCAGATCGGTGTGGAACAGCGCGTGCCACAGCAGGTCCACGCCGAGGCTCACGGGGAACACGAGCAGCACGTTGCCGAGCACGGCGGCGGCCTGGGTGCGCATCAGCGCCGTCACCGAGCTGACGAAGCTGTCGACGCCCGCCGGCGTGCCGACGTCGTCGAGTTCGCGCGCGAGCGTCGGCGCGGTCATGGCCGGCTGCTTGGTCGCGAGCGAGAAGTGCAGGAAGTGCATGAGCAGGAAGCTCGCCGAGTAGTTGATGCCGGCGAGCAGGCCTTCGAGCATCGCGTGCAGATGCGCGCCCGTGATCGCGAACTTCACGCAGACCGTCACGACGGTGACGAGCCCGCCGCCGGCCGCCATGCGCATCATCTTCAGATACTCGGCGCGGTCGCGCGCGATGTAGTGCTCGCCGGTGTCGGCGCTGTACTCGACGACCTTGCGCGCGAGCAGCGAGAAATTGCTGCGCGCGAGATGCGCGACGCTCTGGCTGGCCTGATTCGCGCGTACGAGTTCGGCGCTCAGGCGCGCGACCGCGCGCAGGTCGTCGCGCGCGAGCCATGCGTCGAGCAGATGCTCGGCGCGTTCGATGCGCATGCGCATCCGCTCGACCTGGAACACGATGTCGACGCTCACGCCGTTGCGATACAGATGCGCGAACACGTTGTCGGTCGCGACGCGGCACTCGTCGAGCAGCAGCCGCAGATAGTTGACCTCGCGCAGCAGCGGCTCCTGCGGGCCGCCCGCGGCGTAGGCGTCGTGGGCGGCTTCGAGCGCGAGCATCGCGCGCGTGAGCCGGTAGAACGGCTGTTTTTCCATCGCGACGCGCACGTCGCTGGTGTCGTCGGCGAGTGCGTCGCTTGCGGCCGCGCCGCCGAGGCGGCTGCGCACCGTCTGCGACAGACCGGTCGAGCTGATCTGGCAGGTGAGGTTATGCAGCGCGGCGAGCAGATCGAGCGAGAACGGCGTGCTGTTGCGCGCTGCGTCTTCAGCGGAGGCGAAGCCGAACAGCGCGTGAATGCGCGCGAGCAGATCGGCGGGCAGCGTGTCGATCCATTCGGCGTCGAGCCCGGAGCCGAACATCAGCGTGACGATCGCGGTGAGGTCGCGGCGGTTCGGCGCGGGCGGGATCAGCGAGGCTTCGACGCGCTCGAACACCGCGCCGAAGAAGCCGGAATGCACGGGCATGCCGGCGTCGCAGAGCAGCGAAAGGCTGTCGCTTTCGCGCAGCAGCGCGCGCAGAATGCCGGCCACGTTGGCCTTCCACGCGGGATTGCGATCGAGCACGTGCAGCAGATAGCGGATGCGCGTGTGCGCGGGGTTCTTCGATGGCGGCGCGGCGGATTCGGCGGCGCTGTTCGCGGCCTCGGTCACGCCGGGCTGCACCGCGCGGCCGCGGCGAATCCAGTGCGCGAGTTCGATCAGCCATTCGCTGCGCTCCGCGTAGGGCGCGGTTTGATCGGCAATCGCGAGCAGCGCATCGAGTTGATGCCCGCCGTCGCGCGACGCGCGCCATTTTCTGATGAGTCGTTTGAGCGAGTCGAACATGGTTTTTCTGTGTCCTGCGGATGCCGAGGGGGATGGGTGGGCCGGTGCCTCGAATGCTTCAGGCGCCGCTTCCCGTGTTCATCCCCGCGGCCGGACAGGGCGGCACGACCACCGCCGCCGCTTTTCCTGTCGCCGCCCCCGACGCACCCGCCATCCCCACACCGCTCGCCGCCATCGCCCGCACCGCCGACGCGATCTGCGTCGACACCTCCGCGAGCGCGCGCCGATGTCCGTCGACGAGCGCGTCATACCCGCTGCCAACCGTCTCGCCGACCACGCTGCGGCACGTCATCACCGCATTGCCGCGCACGGCCCGCACGCTCCACACCGCATCGATCAGCGCATGCGAGCCGGGCCACGATTCGAAGCGCTGCACGTTCATGGCGATCCGGTACACCGGCGTGTTGTCCGAACGCGCGGTGCCGAACGCATCGAGGGTGCCGAGCTGCTGCGTCAGGTCCGTCGACAGCGCGCGGCGAATTTCGTCGCCAGGCAGCGAGGCCCAGCGCTCCTGTTCGAGCAGTTGTACCTGGGTCGGACCGCTTTGCACGACCAGCTGATTTCTCGACACCTGCGGCGGCACGTTGACCGGCGCGACTTCGATCAGCCACGCGGGCGCGGGCGCCGTGCGCGCCCGCGTGGCTGATCGAAGTCG